>CASBQE010000138.1 GCA_949127665.1 Synechococcales cyanobacterium PMM_0083 | reverse complement strand
CTGGAAGTTGCACCCTCATCAATCGAGAAGTTCAGACCTTCGTAGCGCTTGCTAACTTGATCTGGAAACGCTATGTACGGGATTTCCCCGTGTTTCCCGTTTCAACGAATCGCACTATACAGCAGGGTGAACGCAATGCCAAAGCTCCTCATTCTATCTTCTAATCCGAGACGCGATTTAAATCTTGACCGAGAAGTTTCAGATTTGACCACCGTTGTGCAGCGCCTGGGGAAGTTTGAAATCGGGCTTGGTTTGGGTGTGCGCGCTCAAGAATTGCCCGGGCTATTTGCAGAACACAGTCCACAGGTAGTACATTTTTGTGGACATGGAGCCGGAGAGCAAGGGCTACTTTTCCAGGATGAGAATGGACAAGAGCGGCTCGTTAGTACGGAGATATTGGCTCGACTCTTGAAGACCTTTAAAGATGAAGTTAACTGCGTTGTGCTGAATGCTTGCGACAGTGATCAACAGTCAGAAGCGATCGTTGAACACATTAATTATGTCGTTGGCATGAGTCAGCCTATTTTAGATAAAGCGGCTTATTACTTTGCCACAGGTTTCTATCAAGGGGTGGCGGCGGGAAAATCGATCGAGCAATCCTATGAACTAGGCTGTCTGGCGATTCAACTTTGGAGCGAAGGAAATGCTCAATCCACCCAAACCAGGCAGTACCGCAAGGCTGAATATGTTGGAGCAGTGGCACAACCCGCACAGCCTAATCTACCCGAACATTTAAAGCCAGTCCTGCGGAAGAAGCATTTGCTGCCGTCCTCCGCAACAGAGAGCAATTTGGTTCAAGAGGTGATTCCTCAGGAGGTGATTCCTTCGACAGCACCGCCCGATCTACCGTTAGCTTTGGTGGATGAGATTGTTGAACCGGAAGCCGATCGCGAAGAACCTGCGCCACAAGTCCATTCAGCCCAGGCGGTTACTCCTGCAACAGCGCCACTCGATCTGCCGCCAAGATTTGAGGAAGTCGTTCAACAAGAAATCGATCGCAAGTCATACAAAGATCAGGCGAGAGCAGCGTATGACAACTTTGGGCAGTTTTCGGCGGAGCATCCGGCGGAGCTAACGAAAGCAGAGTATGCCCAGCGCAAGATTATAGTTAGCAAGGTGAAGTTGTTCTGGATTGAAGGATTTCTCCAGCCGTCGCTTCAGGGAAATACGGTGATTCAGCTTGATCTGACAGACCGTCCAGAGGCGATCGCTGACTTATCTCAGGGGATTGAAGCCTTGTCTGTGGAACTGGATGACTCCTATGAGGAGCTACGAGACACACAGATCTATAGGGAAATGGGGCAGGGTCGGACGCTGTTGATTTTAGGCGATCCGGGAGCCGGAAAGACGATCGCCCTGCTGCAACTGGCACAACGCCTGATCGAACGCAGTGAGCAGAATTTGAGCTTGCCGATGCCGATAGTGTTTAACCTGTCCTCCTGGATCAAGGATCGCAAATCCATTGTGGATTGGTTGATCGATGAACTGCGAGAAAAATACCAGGTACCAAAGTCATTAAGTGAACCTTGGATTAGAAATCAGCAACTCATTCCGTTGCTGGATGGACTGGATGAGGTTAACGCAGACGATCGCAATGATTGCGTTCGTGCCCTAAATGATTTTATTGGACTGTTTCCCCAAACCGAGATCGCCGTCTGTAGTCGGGTCAAAGATTATGAAGCCCTGACTGAACGCCTCCAGATCAGCAGTGCTCTCTGTCTACAACCGCTCTCATCTAAGCAAGTGTATCAGTTTTTGGATGATGTGGGTGGTGCGCTGGCAGGCTTAAAAGCCCTGCTCAAACGAGAGTCTGACCTGGAGCATTTTGCTCAAACCCCATTGATTTTGAACCTCATGAGTGTGGCATATCAAGGGTGGTCGGTGGAAAAGTTGCTGGAGGAACTCCAATCCGCTCCGGAACGCAGCCAACATCTATTTGATACCTACATTGATCGCAGGCTAGAGCGAGGAAGCACTTCTGAATACCCCAAAGATCATGTGGTGCGCTGGCTGAGTTGGTTGGCGAGCCGGATGGTGCAGGAAAAGCAAACCGTATTCTTAATCGAAAAGATGCAACCCTCCTGGCTCACGGATCAAGAGAAAAAAAGCTATCGAATTAGCACATTCATCTTTGTTGGACTGCATGCTGGGGTGCCTGCTGTGCTGACGCATGATCTGGTTTGGCTATCTACTATGCTGCTTTTTGGGCTGATGGCTGGGCTGTTTAGTTACTTACCCAAAAAGATATTGCTTCTGGAGCAACTGAGTTGGTCTTGGCAAAAGGTTAAGGCGAGCTTTATGCGTGAATTTCTGACGGGTATTGGTGTTGGGCTGATTTTTGGGCTGATTTTTGGGCTGAATTCTGGGCTGAGTGGCGGTGGGCTGAGTGTTGGGCTGGATGTTGGGCTGTTTTTTGGGCTGGATGTTGGGCTGTTTTTTGGGCTGTTTTTTGGGCTGTTTAGCGGCTTGGGTAATTCTGAAATGCCTCAACGCACAGTTCCGAATCAGGGAATTCGCACTTCTCTAAGAAATGGCCTTATCACCGGGCTGATTGCTGTGCTGATTGCTGTGCTGATTGCTGTGCTGATTGCTGGGCCGATTGCTGCGATTACTTTTGGGCTGATTTTTGGGCTGATTTTTGGGCTGATTGCTGGACTCAAATATGGTGGAATAGCCTGTATTCAACACTTCACGCTCCGCCGGATACTTTACAAAAAAGGTCGCATCCCCTGGAACTATGCAAAATTCCTTGACTTTGCCTCAGAGCGTCTCTTAATGAAAAAAGTTGGGGGTGGCTATGTCTTCTTCCACCGCATGTTGTTAGAGCATTTTGCTCGGATGAACCCTGGCTAGAGCCAACCCAAAGCTCACAATATTGAACTTGAAATATTAAGGAAAATCATGGCAAACAAAGCCCCGATGAAAGACATGGTTGTAATTCTTCCTGGTATTCTGGGAAGCGTTTTGCAAAAGGATGGTAAAGACCTCTGGGCTGTCTCCGGGCAGGCAGTCTGGCAGATACTCACTCAATCTGGCGAAGCCATTCGCAACCTGAAGTTAGCTCAAGATGATCCCGAAGCAGAAAGTTTAGGTGATGGTATTCGCGCTACGGCGCTGGTGCAAGATACCCATCTCATTCCAGGCTTCTGGAAAATTGATGGTTATACCCAAACCGCACGGCTGATTACCGATAACTTTGATGTCACTCTCGGCGATCTTTACAACGACCCGGATGATAAAGCCGCCAACTTTTACCAGTTTCCCTACGACTGGCGACGGGATAATCGAGCCAACGCCCGTATTCTGAAGCGGCTGATTGATAAACGGCTGAAATGCTGGCGTGAAAGTAGCGGAGCCGCCGATGCCAAAGTGATTTTGATGGCACACAGCATGGGTGGGTTGGTCTCTCGCTACTACCTGGAAGTGCTGGAAGGTTGGCAGGATAGCCGCGCCTTGTTCACCTTTGGTACGCCCTATCGGGGTTCACCCAAAGCCGTCAACTTTCTGGCGAATGGCTACAAGCAGCTTTTTCTGGATTTGACCGACGTGATGCGATCGCTCACTTTCATCTGTCAACCCTCACTCATCGATAAAGTCATCAACCTTGATGGTGAGTATTACCGCATTGCAGAGGTAGACAACCTTCCCAATGTTGGTAAGTTCTGAGCCAGTTTTGATGATATTAGAACGGTTTCAGTCCAATCCAGCGGAGTGATCGGCGACGATTACCGTGATAGTGTTCCAAGCCTTAAGACACCGATCAATCATGCTTAAACCCTGGACATATACTGAAAGATAGGCATGGCTACAAACAAATCCGAGGGGATTGAGTTGGGGTGATCGCTTTCCTGATAACTATGAATCAGAGATCGCCTTTGATGTCAAACTATTCTGCTGCCCAAAACTTTCAAGCTTTGGAGGGAGTAGCCGCATCCTGAGCAATGCTTTAGGGATTCGTCGTAGATGTTAGTGATGTGTCGTTGGTGCTATCAGGTATTTCTTGGATATTCTTCTCCCAAGTATTACAAATAAAATCAGAAGTTCCTTTCGCCAGTTTTTTGACTAATAACGCTCCAACAACAACCGCAAGCGATTGGGGTAATCCTAAACTACCTGTCAAAATAGGAGCAATCATTGCTGCTGCTTTGGCGGAAGCTTCAGTAGTTTTCTCATCCATTAACTTGCTAAGTTCTTTAGCAAGCTCCGGGTCTTTAATCAGTACTCCCTCAACTGGAGAACAAAAGATTTTATATGCACCAGAGCTTGCCGGACCAAAGACATTTTTACCAGCCTTCAACAAATCATCAAAAGCACCTCTCGGTACAGGGATCTCTTCAAAAGAATCGATCAAGGTAGCTTCAGGATTCGCTTCTATGTATTGGGAGAGTGCTCCCAGTTGTACTGTTAAATCCTCTTCATTGAGTTCTACCAATCTTTGAGCTAACGCTTCGACTTCTGCCATACAACCTTGGTGTCTCCTACAATCGCTCTAAATTCTGTCTTACTTCTCTGGCATTATATCCGTAGGTTCTCGATTGTGAGGCTATAAATGATGTCTTTTCACAACTTCAGATCCTTGTTTGTTTTCGCTCCTCTACCCCCCTTTTGGAGTCTGTTTTGCACCAATCGGGAGTCAGTTCGGTTGTAGGCAAGTGCTTTCGCACAGAAATGGGAATCTTATGGTTCACCAACATCTAAGGAGTTTATTCAATTTCAATAGCTGTCATTTAAAGCAGTTTTCTCTAGCTGGTAGTACCTGCCACTCCAGCTAAACACAAGCTGTCGAATTCGATTCTCTTCAGCTTGATTTGCCACCAGCGTTGGAAAACTCTCATCGGGTTGATTAGGAGGATTGTATTGAAACAACAATGGCATTCCTTTAGGCAGGGGCGATCGCAAATACTGTGTCCATACCAATTGATAAGATTTTGGCACATCATCGTTTAAAGCGGGTGGAGCAACTTCTGGTATTTGAACATAGGCGGCAAACAAACAACCTGCTGCACCACAAAGCTGAGGAACCTTGGAAAAGTTGAAGACAATTACCTGTCCCTGTTGCCCTCTAACAGTGCTTGCCAGCACAGGTAAATTTTGCTGTTCTTCTTGCGGTGCAATGGTCAAATCATCAAACGCCCGCTGAAGCACTAAAGGTGTAGTTTGATGAGCATCTGCCCACTGCAAAGGCTCTCCATTCAATGCCAAAGCGCGATCTACACAGCCCGTCAATCCCAGCAGACAGCCAAGCAATAGAAAACAGGCAAATCCAATCCGAAACCACAGTGCAAAACGCATTAACCAATAAGGCGGAGGTGGGAGAGTTGTTTGGTCTGTTGGATGGGACATCGCATCGCTAACGATCAATTCACTTGTATTTTCCATTGAAGATAATTGCGTCATAACGCTCTCCTATTGTTGATACTTACGCCAGTTCGGGTCATATTGATCAAGCAGTTTTTCAGCCGTTTTTTGAGGAGCACCCAATTGTGTTAATCCCTTTAATCCGAGATAACCTCCACCGGACGTGAGCACTTCCCAACGACTACCGTTCTGCTTGAGTAGCGTGTTACCGCCCATTTCGCCGCGCGTCCAGCCGACGAGAGCAAACCCATCTGCGATCGCGACCTCATGTAATTTGGCTTTGATAGTGACACCTTGACGATTGAGATATTGCAGAACTACTGTCTGAAACGCCGCTTTTTCCGAGTTAGCCTGAGCCATAACCATAGGCTCAGATGTTGCCCCTGCAACTTGATTCATCTGAATCCACGGCTCGATCGCAATAGTCGTGAACAGCATTGCCAGAACCAGCAGCATAAAAGTGATGCGTTTGTAATAAGACATGATTAACTTCCTTATTTGACCACTCGATAAATCTCTTCCGTTGGGGCTTCTCGGATGTAAGCACTGTTGTTGTAATACCCCCCAAACGTGCGGTCAGACTTCCAGCGAAACGAAGCTCGACTAGACGAATTGGACAATACTTGAGAGCAGCCATCATTCACACAGATGCCAATGTGTTCATACCCTTTTGCCAGAATGATGTCTCCCGCTTTTGCCTGACTTGGACTCACCCGTACGCCCCGCCCTGCTTTCAAATCTGCTGCCACTGAAGGTACATAATCTGGGTTTGCCCCAACGGGTTGAATTCCAGCTTTGCTCAACACCCGATTCACCGACCAGGCACAGGCTTCTCGACCACCTTTGGGTCCGGCACTGGTATCCATGCCAAAAGCACTGGTAGCCGCATTCGCAATCCTGGCATTGAGGCTACCCGCAGTGAGTGATTTATTGCCCACACCTAACTCCTGACATTTCGCCTTACTGCTCTGCCCATAGTTGCTGCGCGCCTTCACCCCGTAGCCATAGGTGGACGTGCCCAAATCATCACTACCACCGCCATCGATCGCAGAATAATCCCCAGCAAAATGTTTCTGTGCGACTCGCTCAATCAAGCGATTCCCCACAAAGGGCTTTCCCGTCTTCGGATCAATTTGCTTGGCTGTCGTTTTCAGCTTGTCCGCCAATGACCCTTGAAAAGCAGCATCCTGATCTTCTGGCGGGAAGAAACGGGCAAGGTCATTAGCACTGGGGCGATCGCCCTTTCTCACCCGGTCCAAAAACGCTTGTCCACCCGACCTAGCCGTAATCCGAGTAGCGGCGTATTCGTTGTAGTTCATGAATTGGTACTTGCCCAAACCCCGACCGCATAGCCCAGAACCATCACAGCCGTAAGTTCCGACAGCACTGTAGCCACCACTCCCCCGACTTTCAATACTTTGAATAGCATTGGCAAGGGCATCCAGGCTGACTCCCTGTACTACCTTACCCGAACACAAGGTCGGGCTTTCCTCCTCCCCATCATCACCGCCAAAGCCAGGGTCGCTAAAGCCCTTGGTTGGCACAGCATCCCCAACCTTGGCTCCCGTCGATTCAGAATATCCTCGACTTGCCCCTTGCCAATCCGGGCGACCGATAAAGATAGGCATCCCGACTTTGTAGGTAAAGAATGGTACGGGTCCAATAAAGTAAGAGAGTGTTTGTAAATAAACATTGCGAAAGTATTTACAAAATCCGGTTAAACAGCGTAGTAAAAAGTCAGAGTTGAGTGAGGTTAAACATGGGATCACTTAAAACTTATAGCAGT
>CASBQE010000137.1 GCA_949127665.1 Synechococcales cyanobacterium PMM_0083 | reverse complement strand
TCTGGATTCAACTCTGCGGTGGTTTCCACATGGGGTCCGGCGCACAAATCCCACCATTCGTCGCCCAAGTGATACAGCGTGATTGGCTCTTGCAATCCTTCTAAAATCTCTAATTTGTAAGGCTCGTTGATCGCTCGAATCCGGCGATCGGCTTCCTCTCGGCTCACTTCTTCCCGGCTGACAGGCAACTTCCGCCGAATAATCTTCGCCATTTCTTTTTTAATGGCTTTCAAATCTTTATCGGTGAATGGCTCTGGGCTGTCAAAGTCGTAATAAAACCCATTTTCAATAAAAGGACCAATCGTCACCTGCGCTGTGGGAAACAGCTTTTGAACCGCCATCGCCATCACATGGGAGGTAGTATGCCGAATCTTTTTAAGTTGCTCAGATTCGCTGGTTTTGGGCAGATGAATTTTTTCAGGCTGAGAATCTATCGTAGACATGGGAATCGCTCCAAATTTCTAAAGCATTCATTAAAGGAATTGCAGGCTAAGTGACTCAATGGGGCTAAAAACTTTGCCCCTAGCTAGTTCGCCCGGTTCCATTTGCAATAAAAAATGGGACAGACTGAATTTGGAGTTCCCAACAAATCATGGATTTTTGCCGATTTCTGCACAGTTACACAGTCTAACGTAAGTCTGTCAGGGCATACAGTCAATTGACTCTTGATAAACCCATTCAGCAGCACATCAATCGATTTCTTGGTCATGTGGTCTAACATCTTAGAAAAGGTTATGCACACACAGAAAGTAAAGAAAGTTTAAGAAGCTTAAAAGGCGCTAAGATACTCTCATAAATAGATTCATTTTGCTTGTCCAATGCCCTCTTTTAATTCATCTGAGTCTGAGTTGCTCAAGTCCCTCCTGGAGCCACTGCTAGAAGATTTTCAGTATTGGTTTGAGCGATCGCATACATTTTTAGAATCTACCGAAATCTCATTTTTGGCAGCGGATCAACAAGCCGACTTGCTGGCAAGGGTGGCTCAGGCTCAATTAGAGGTGAGTGCAGCCCAGTCTTTGTTCAAAGCAATCGGCGGACAGGCTGGCATTGAAACCTCAGTGCTTGCGCCGTGGCATCGATTAATTTCTGAATGCTGGCAGATTTCTCATCGCTATCGTCTTGCTGGATCTCCGCACTCTATTCAAATGCAGTCTCAGGAATAGAGCAAAATTGATTCGTTAGACTACAGATGCTTACTGTTTGTGAGTCTGATTAAGTCAGTTAACATTTTGTCATTAAAGTTCAAGCCTTTTAGAGTTAAGAAAGCGCCATGATATTACATTTTATTTACATTGTTGCTTTTACTGTATTGTCCGTCTTGGCGATCGCCAACATGTTCCGTAACTTGATGACTTTAGGGATGGAGTCTCAGCGTTCCTACTCACCCGCTAATGCGATGTATGGGCGATCTAATGGGAACGCAAAACGTACAGTCCCGCATCCTGAACTGCTTGATGAATTTGGCAATGTCGTGAATGAGCCGCTGCTAGTCATGCGCTCTATTACGGTTGAGGATGCCCGTGAGCAACTTGATGCGCTTTATGAAGCCTCTCCAGGTTCTAGCAGTGTAAATGGGGAATCTCGCGAAGAGCTTTAGTTAACTGGATAAGCCCGAACCATTTGCCTTGAGCTGTAAGGTTGCAAATGACTAAGCGATCGGACGTTGATTCTAACTTAGAGGATGCCTGTGAAAACATAGAACCAGTGGATGTGGACAGCGCACCCTCTGGTTTTTTCTCGTTTTCGCATCAGATTAAAAATAGTCTAGACGCAGTGGGCGATCGCCTCAAGCAGACTTTACCAGTCGATCAGCTTGCCCAGTCAGTGGTGAAATGGTTTGGGGTGAGTGAAGCGCAAGTTGCAGAAATTTTAGAAACCGTTCGAGCCGAGCTACCCACCACGGAAGCCATTTTAATTGGTAAACCTCAAGCGGGGAAAAGCTCAATTGTGCGAGGGCTAACGGGTGTTTCTGCGGAGGTCGTCGGTCAAGGGTTTCGCCCTCACACTCAGCACACTCAACGCTATGCCTATCCTACAAATGACCTGCCGCTGCTGATTTTTACCGATACGGTGGGCTTGGGAGATGTTAACCAAGCCACGCAGCCGATTATTCAAGAGCTAACCGAGGAGTTGCAGATCGATCGCAGTCGGGCGCGGGTCCTGGTTTTAACGGTTAAAATTACGGATTTTGCGATCGATAGCCTTAAGCAAATTGCCCAACAACTGCGGCAAGCTCATCCTGCGGTGCCCTGTTTATTGGCGGTCACCTGTTTGCATGAAGTGTATCCAGCTAAGACTGAAAATCATCCTGACTATCCACCAGAGTTTGCAGAAGTAAGTCGAGCATTTGCGGCAATTCAGCAAGCGTTTGTGGGATTATGCGATCGGGCAGTTTTGCTCGACTTCACCCTCGAAGAAGACGGCTACACACCCGTTTTCTATGGCATTGAAGCGCTACGGGATGCTTTGACTGAGTTACTACCTGAAGCAGAATCTCGCACGATTCATCAATTGTTAGATAACGAAGCGGGTAAAAAACTAGGCGATCTGTATCGCGATGCGGGCAGACGCTATATTTTGCCGTTTTCAGTGATGGCAGCAACCGTTGCGGCAGTGCCCTTGCCCTTCGCCACGATGCCCGTACTCACTGCAATGCAAGGCTCAATGGTAGTTTTGTTGGGACAACTCTACGGACAAACCTTAACGCCTGCTCAAGCGGGGGGACTGGTGAGCGCGATCGCGGGTGGTTTTGCAGCCCAAGCGATCGGGCGGGAACTGATCAAATTTATCCCTGGGTTTGGCAGCGTCATTGCCGCATCTTGGGCAGCATCCTACACATGGGCACTGGGAGAAGCAACCTGTGTGTATTTTGGTGACTTGATTGGCGGCAAAAAGCCTGATCCAAAACGGATTCAGCAGGTGATGAAAGAATCTTTTGCCACTGCCAAAGAACGGTTCAGAAATATTAAGCAGCCGTAGAGAGGCAGTTAATAACCTCTCTACGCAAATTTAGGCTGTCTAATAAAACCAGATCAACGGTGACCATTGCCGATAGGAGTGCCGCAGGGATAGGTTGCTACAACGG
>CASBQE010000136.1 GCA_949127665.1 Synechococcales cyanobacterium PMM_0083 | reverse complement strand
CTGTACGGCACTCCTCACTCTCAAATAAAACCTCTGCTGGAGCGCTTTATCGATGTGCATGAACGGATTACGCGATTGGTGACCTTGCCCGTAGAAAGCTATGCCCTCAAGCAAATTGCCCGGTGGCTAGAGTTTGAGTGGCGCGACCCCGCTGCCAATGGTGCCCAGTCAATCTGTTGGTATACTCAATGGCTCAGTACGGGCGATCGCGCTCACCTCGATGCCATCCTCACTTACAACGAAGATGACTGCCTCGCAACCCACCACATTAAAGAATGGCTGGTGGGTTTTTTAATGAAAACCATTGCTGAGCAAGCAGCAGAGCTAGCGTAAACACTCAGCCGGGAACGTTAAGAGAGTTGCTATTAAAAAAGGCGATCGCCCTCCTAGATTAATAGGAACGCGATCGCCTAAGTCAATAGAGTGTTGACTCTAGAGGTAGAAATTATCGATTAACCAATGACGACGTTTCCGGTGTACCACTTGAGGGTTGCCAACAAATCGCCATCTTTGCTGATCGTGGTGTCGAATTCGCTCTTGGTGATGGTCAACATATCGCCAGCCACCAATCCAGAACTGCGAGTCAGCTTGTCGTTGGAGTCAAAGCCAAAGACGGTCACAGACCCGGCACCCGCATTCAGGGCAATGGTATCAACCCCGTTGCCAGTCCATCCTTTGATGATGGTATCGTTACCAATTCCGGCGTTGATGGTGTTGATGCCGCCACCACTGACGTAGATTAGATCATCGCCTGCGCCCGTGGTAATGGAGTTGTTGCCCATCCCCGCCCAGACGATGTCATTGCCTAAACCCGTGGCTACTCGGTTGTTGCCTTCCCGCGCAAACACGATGTTGTTGCCATCGCCTGCATTAATCCAGTCATCGCCAAGATCGGCGTAGATGGTGTCGTTGCCTGAGCCAGTGGAAACGCGATCGCTGCCTGCATTGGCAAACACTGTATTGTTGCCGTTACCCAACAAAAACACATCATTGCCGCCTTCCGCATACGCCGTATCATTGCCATTGCCAGCAATTAAGGTATTGTTACCTGGCAAACCATGTAGGGTATTGTTGCCTGTGCCCGCGTTGATTTCGTCGTCGCCATTGGTGCCAACCAGCACATCGTCGCCCGCTCCACCTTGCAGCAGGTTTTTACCCGCGTTGCTAAAGATTGCGTTATCGACGTTTAGCGGCGTGGATAGCTCTAAAGTGACGATTTCGGTGTTGTCGATCGCGGGTGGGCGACCCAGCGAAAACGGATAGTTGTTGTCGTTGGCAACCAAAATGGTTTTGCTATCCAGCACCAACACGTTTTCAATCGTCACGAAGGGCATCTTGTAAATGGTACTGCCATCACCATTTAGATCTTGAGGATCTTGAATGTTCAGCAAATCTACCACTTCTTCTTTCGCCACAAACCCAGCCGCATCGATTTTAGAAAGATCCACTTTGAAGATCTTTTTGAACTTAGCCGCATCGCCCTGTCCGCCATCGCGCTCAATCACCAAATATTCGTTGGCGTTGATTACGGCAAAGTCACCGATCGCGTTAGTGGCGATTTCCATGTGATAGTAGCCAACCAAACCTTCATACTTCTTGGATGCTAGATCAAATTCATAGATCCGCAGGGAACCCGCTGGATCGCCGACGACGGTTTTTTCCAGTAGCGGGTAGATCGTAGACTTGGCGGGGTTGATTGCCATGCCTTCAAAGCCACCGGAGCCGCCAATGTTGGCAACGGCTGGAGGCGTGATGAAGGTGCTACGAGCGGTGAAGCCTGTTCCGGGGAAGTCGGTGAAGAACCCGTCTGCACCCAGTTCAATGAACTGCTTAAACTCGTTGATTGGGTTGCCCTGATAGTCTGCGGCAAGGAAGAAGCTTTCGTTCCGCAGGGTGTAGGGATGCACCAGCAGATTGACCTTGTGAGCATTTTGGATGAACGCGGTTGGAGTGCCCAAAACGCGATCGCCCCCGCTAATCACCCCGTCACCGTTCAGGTCATCGGGCTGTCCATCACCGTTTCTGTCCACGGTGGCAGAGGGCACAATCCGAGTTTTGTCGGGACCGACCCCATTGGCGTATTTGGCAATGTCGGCTAATCCGGCAGCGGTCGACAGGTCAGCGTAGGTGCGGGAGTCATTGTTGACCACGAAGTCGTAGGGTTTGCCAGAACCGCCGATTAACTGCACCAGGGGAATATCAATCTTGGCAGCAGGCATCAACACATCATTCAGATTCTTCAGGTTGCTGACCTCAAAGGACTGAATGAAGATGCGCTTGGGATCGGTGAAGCTATTGCTGACTAGGGTATTCACCAGCAACTGGCTGGTATTGAAGCCCTGAGCCTGAAAGAACGTGGGGTGCTTAGTTTCGGGATAGATGCCGATTTTGCGTCCAGTATCTTTTTCAACTTGCTTGACCAACTCGATCACTTCTTGCAGCGTCGGCACTTTCAGCCCGTCATTGTCGAACTCGGTGCCGCGCAGAGCCGGGAGACGCTCGATCGCATTCAGAGATTTGACTTCCGCCAGGGTGAAATCTTCCGCAAACCAGCCAGCCACGCGCACCCCATCCAACACTTTAATGGTCAGGCGATCGGCGAATTCTGGACGCGAAAAAACGTTGGTGCTAGTGTCGGTGGTGTTCAACACGGGTACGCCATTGGCATCGCGGCGAATCGTGCCGTCGGGGTTCAGTTGCACCACTGCCAGCATCGGTTCGTGACGGGCAATCAACACGCCATCTTTGGTCACAACCAGATCGGGTTCAATGAAGTCAGCGCCTTGAGCGATCGCCAACTTATACGCCGCCAAGGTGTGTTCAGGACGCAAACCGCTAGCGCCTCGGTGTCCAATCACAAGGGGCTGATTGCCATCCAATGTATTGAATGTAGTCTTAGCAGTCACTTCCACGTTGTCGGGTGAGCGAACGAACGGCGAAGTAATTTGATCGCGCACCAAGTCGCCGGTGCCGGGGAAATCGGTGAAGTAGCCATCTACGCCCAAGCGAATGAATTGTTCAAATTCGCGGTTGGGGTTGCCGTTGTAGTCCGATGCTAGAAAACGCCCTTCGTTGCGGAAGGTGTAGGGATGAACCAGTAGACCTGCTGCGTGGGAATCTTGCACCAGGCTGGTGGGCGGCAGAGTTACGCGATCGGCATCGTTGATCACGCCATCGTTGTTCAAGTCGTCGGGTTTACCGTCGTTGTTGGCATCCACATTCTTAACGGAAACGATCATTCGCTTCCAAGGACCAATGCCATCCGCGTAGGTGGCAATTTCGGCTAGCCCTGCGGGAGTTTGCAAGTCGCCATAGGTGCGGGTGTCGCCCTTAACGGTAAAATCGTAGGGACGCGCATATTCATCCTGATACAGCAGAGCGCCCGTGGTGTAATCCACATCATAGGCATCCAGCAGTTGGACTAGGGGAATGTTGGTTTTGGTGTTCAGTTCCTTCAGATTAGAGACTTCAAAGGACTGGATAAAAACGCGGCTGGGGTCGGTGAATCCGGTCGTTTGCAGGGTTGCCAGCAGGGGTTCTTCTAAAGACAGACCCAAGTTGTCGTGGTAGGTGGGGTGCTTGGTTTCAGGATAGATGCCCACTTTGCGACCCGTATCTGCTTCTGCCTGTTTGACCAGGTTAATCACTTCTTCCAAGGTTGGGATCTGGAACACGCCGTTGAATGCCTGAGTCCGAAAACCCTGGGGCATGATCGCACGTAGGGTTTTGATTTCTGCCAGGGTGAAGTCAGAGGCGAAGAACTCGTTCTCGTAGAGAACGCCATCAATGGTGCCACTGCGTTTGCGGCTGGCAAATTCGGGACGGCTGGCAACATCGGTTGTGCCACCCAGAATCGGTTCGTGACGGGCAATCAACACGCCGTCTTTGGTGGAAACTAGATCAGGCTCGATAAAATCTGCACCCCGATCGATCGCCAATTGATACGATTCCAAGGTGTGTTCTGGCAGTTCACCGCTTGCGCCCCGGTGTCCGATCACCAATGGTGCTTTGCCATCTAAGGTGTTGAGCGTATTGATGTTGGGTGTGGCGATCGGTGCTTCCAGCAGTTTGCCAGTGGCATCAAAGTGCAGCAGGTAAGGTCCAAATTCATCGCCAACCCAGATGGTGCCGTCTTTTGCCAAGATGAACGATTCAACGTCAAAGTCGGCTCCGGTCAGTTTGCGATCGCCCGTCGTTTCGTTGACGATTTTGAATGGAACTTTTTTGTCGGGGTCAGATAATTGAGTGAACCCCAGGATATTTACGCCACCAGTGCTGGACTCAGCGCCTTTAAAGTTAGGATCAGCCTGATAAAGTCTGAGCAAATAGTCGGAACTGTTACTTTTGGCACCGAAACCGTTGTCACTTAGGAACCAATATAGACCTGTGGCGGCAGACTGCACACCGCTAAAGCCTTGAATCGGTTGACTAGGAAAGGGAATGGGTCGTCCATTTGTGGTGCCAGTGATTGTGCTGCCGGAAGGAGGACCTTCAGCAAAGGTATCAGCGGGAAGCGAAGCAAAGCCTTTGAGGGTTACGTCAGCCATAGGATTAATGGGGGAAACACCAATATTTGGATAGTTTGAGTCAGCCAAAAACAGCGTGAAAAGTCTTTTGAGTCAAGCGGTTTTCACGCTAAAGCCAAGGCACACACTGTGCGCCTTAAGTCAATTAAGGAAGAATTAACGATTGTCTAAAATGCTGAGCGCGTAATGGATTACACGCTGTTGGCTTTGAGAGCAATAGCAGACTACCATTCACAGCGCCATTGCACTAAGTCCCGTACGCTACAAGAAGTATCAAGATTGTGTAAAGTCTTGTGGGTTTTACAGAGACGGGCTGGAAAAGAGCGATCGCGCCTAGGGTAAACAGGAACGCGATCGCCTCAGAGATCTAGAGTGTTGACTCTAGTTGAAAGTATCGATTAAGCAATGACGTTTCCGGTGTACCACTTGAGGGTCGCCAACAAATCGCCATCTTTGCTGATTGTGGTGTCAAACTCGCCCTTGGTGATGGTCAACATGTCGCCAGCCACCAATCCAGAACTGCGAGTCAGCTTGTCATCGGAGTCAAAGCCGAAGATTGTAGTAGATCCAGCACCCGCGTTTAGAGCAAAGGTGTTTTTGCCACCGCCCCAAACATAAACGATATCTTCGCCAACGCCAGCGTTGATGATGTTGTCACCCGCACCCGCATGGATGGTGTCGTTGCCTGCACCACCGAAGATTTCATCATTACCTGAGCCAGTAAACACGGTGTCGTTGCCGCTGCCAGCATCCACATAATTGATGCCGTTGCCCAACACGATATCATCGTTGCCTGCACCTGCATAGATGACGTTGCCGCCATTGCCAGCGCGGATGTAGTCGTTGCCCGCACCTGCGAAGACAGTGTTGTCACCGCCGTTCACGAAGATGCGATCGTTGCCCGTTCCGGTATACACCAAGTCATCGCCATCATGGGCGTACACAAGGTTGTCGCCATTGTTGGCGTAGATGTAGTTCTTGCCGTTACCCGCATGAATCACATCAGCCGATCCACCCGTGTAAATCACATCATCCCCAGCAGTGCCCTGGTTGTTGCCGTCAATCAATTGAGGTCCATCAACATTGGGTAGAGTCGTGGAGCCAGTGATTGCTGCCAACTGAGTTTGGTAAATTTGGCTTTGGTCAACACCATTCACAAATCCAGGAACATCGAAGCCATAGCTCTTATAGCTATCGCCCACGAAGTTTGTCAGCACCTCTGAACCAGCGCCTTGGTAGTAAACGGGAACCGGACGGTTGGAGTGGTTACCCCAGCCATACTTCACATCTGGGTTAGAACCCCAGAAGTTACCTGCTAAAGCCGCATTATCGATCGCGGTCAGCGCTTCAGCGCCTTGGCTACGAAGCAGAGCCGGGAAATTGTTATTCAGTGTGAGGTAGTGGTCGTGGTCAGCCGTGACAATCAATAGGTTGTCGTCCCAACCGCCATTCTGTGCAATCCAATCAATCGTGGATTTGACTGCTTTGTCGAAATCGATCGTGGTGCCGATCAGGTTGTCAACATTATTGTCGTGAGCCGACCAATCGATATCGCCACCTTCCACCAGCAGCCAGAAACCATCTTTGTCCTTACCCAACACATCTAGTGCGGCGGTGGTCAGATTTTGCAGAGTGGGGTTTTCATTGCGCTCACGCGCAATAAACTGAGCATCCGTTTCGCCGGGGTTTAGCGGTCTCAGGAAGTCTTGATTCAAGCCTTGAGAGCTAGACACGCTAAACATATCCAAGCCAGTCGTGCTGTAGTCGCCATTGGCAGAGCTTACAGGGAGGTTACCGTTTTGTCCGCGTGCGCCATACAAACCGAACAAGCGATCGCCCTTATTGGGATCGAGTGCTGCCGCAGTGGTCGCCAGCGTTGAAGCCGCATTCGCTCCCCGTTGCAGGAAGGTGTAATCGTAGCGGTTGTCGTTGGGGTTTGCGACTAAGTAGTTGTAGGTGTCTGGATTAATGAAAGTAAAGTCGCGGTTCGGTTCAACACCGACTGGTAAAGGAGTGCCAGGAGCGGACAGGGGATGTCCACCACCTAACAACACAGTGGGCTGATAAATCCGCAATTCTTGTTGCAGAATGCTATCGAGTTCAGGAAATTCGCTGTCATACTTGCCACGACGATTCACGGTAGCTGCCGCCGCACCGGGAGTTGCGTGGTCGATCGGAACCGATGTTACTAAGCCAGTGGAACGACCCGTCGAGGCAGCGGTTGCCAAAATGGTTTCGAGGGGTTGCTCGAAAATGTCAACACCGACCGCGTTGTTGTAGCTCTTAACTCCGGTGTAAATCGTTGTTGCTGTGTTAGCCGAGTCAGGGTAGCTAAATTTGATGTACTCTTTGTTAAAACCTGCCGGAGCGGTTCCACCAAAGTAGGCTTGATCCCAAGGGAAGAAACCACCTTCGATTGGGTTGTATCCTACTAAGTTACCTGTTGCTCCAGCGGCAACGGTTCCGCCACCAGAGGCAGTGGTGCCAGGGTTGAAACCGGGGTTAAACTGAAAGCCTGGAAGCACCGGGCTACTGGCTGTTACGGAGTCGGAACCAGTGAGGGCGGAGTTGCCCGTGCTGAAAGTGCCGTTTGCGCCTGCGATCGTGGTGCCGTAGGTGGTTGCCAGGGTATAACCAGTTAGAGTTTGAAAGCTTAAACCTGTACCTTTGCCTGAAGTGTAGAAGTCGTTCAGGCTCGTCCCTGGGTTCCCTT
>CASBQE010000135.1 GCA_949127665.1 Synechococcales cyanobacterium PMM_0083 | reverse complement strand
CGTCCAGCTAAATATCCTCTTTTTTGACTGGGACATCCGACTAAATGCCAAAACGAAAAGATTTGATTGGGTGGAATCAAAATGTCTTGAATCTGGGCGATCGCCAATGCCAAGTTATGTTTTTTATTATCAGAGTATTCTGTTTCAAAAATAGGTTGGGTCAGATCAAGTTGAGGGTGAAATAATTGCTTTTCTGCATCCAACAACTGTTGCGAATCAGAAAAGTGATTGGATTGCCCCGTTGACCAATCGAACCAATTTCTCTGAATAACTTTGAGGTGCAATCTCCAAGCAGCAGGAATGAACTGTTTCATGCCGTACCTGAAAATAGATTGAGCGGCAAGTGCCCGTAGGTTTCGTTCACGTCTTCATCGTCAGCAGATTGGCAAGACACCAGCATCCCGCGATGAGTTCCCGTATAAACATCCAGATGGCAACGTTGAGTTTTGGGGTTGAACTTGAGATAAACGGAGCCATCGATGGCATCGGGCTGAGGGCGAGCAGAATATCCCAGCGCCGCAAGATAGTGATGTAAGGTCGCGATCGCATCCGTGGCGGTATCTGCACAAATGCCAAAAATTTGATAATCGGAGCGATCGCAGACCTGCCCTAACGCTAATCGAATGGCTTCTGGGCTAGGCATTAGGTCAGCGGAAATTTGTTCAATGCAAATAAACTGCCGCAAAAGCGTCTGAGCCGCTTCAAGCTTCATCGGTAAAGGCGTAAACATTGATTCTCAGCCAGTGAAAACGAAGGTTTTATGATCTATCTCTCACTATCTCCTATTCAGGTTGATTCCGATGCATCCGTTTGTGTCGGCTTCTTGCAAAAGAATTAGTTTATTGAGAATAATATGCAAGTGGCTTGTTATGGTGTATTCTTATAAATAGGCTATTGAATTTCTTTTGCAACTATGACTAGCACCATTTCAGAAAGTCGCCGAGTCCAATATTTGAACTTCTCTGCTAAATTTTTGTGCAGCCGCTTCTGACTAATGGGCATCCTAGGCTCAACCATGTTTGAGCTTGAGTAGGATGTATTTTGCTGCAACAACACGATCGCCAAGACTTAATAAATACTAAGAATTATTTGCATTAGCTAAACTAATGAATTCATCTATCTCAATGACGTTGACTGCTCCAGTTGGGTCGATTTCTCGCTGCGATCGCTGGCTCGCCTGTCAGCGCCTACAAGACCTTAACATTCCTTGTCAATGCCAATCTGATGGTTGCCTACAGGTGGAAATCATTCACCCGATCGCCATCTTGCAGCTTCGCAGTGTTGTCCAGCAGATCACCGCATCTCGCCCAGAGCTTATAGACTGGCTGGAAAGATGCTGGAAAACACCATGATTTTTTGACACAATCTCAACGATTTCGCCCTTTGTTCGTCGTATTTTATCAGTTGTATTTCTCCACCGAATTATGAGCAAAAAACACAATCAGGTGTCCACATTTAGCCTTGAAGGGCGTTTTCTCAGCTTCATTTTGGAGGACGGTTACAAGATAAAGCACTTGTGTATGGCAACGGCGGAGGGTGAACTTTGGATCAAGCTTTCTAAAGAAGCAAGAGCTTCAGTAAATGGGGTGCTAACTTCGGGCAGTTGGATTGGGGTTGTTGGAGAAAAATCAGTTGATTTAACCACAGGAGAAGTTAAATATAAGGCGTTTTTGATCAATCAAGCAGTTCCTATACAAGGCAGCAATCCAATAGTGGAAAGCCTTGAGATGCCTCTTTCTAGGCAAACCACTGCTGAGAAATCTAAGACGCAACGTCCGGCGACGATATTGATGTGTCAAAAGTCAGACTGTATGAAGCGGGGTGGAAAAGCGGTTTGTCAGGCATTGCAAGAAACCTTAAGCGATCGCGGCTTGCAGAATCAAGTGTCCATCAAAGGCACAGGCTGCATGAAGCAGTGCAAAGCAGGTCCAAATCTAGTTATGCCAGATAAAACTCGCTACAGCCGCATTGCTGCAAGTGAAATTCCTAACATTATTGACCAGCATTTTCCGCCTACGATGCGTGAAGCCATTCTTACAGGAATCGCGCCCCAGTGTTCTGAATCAACCCTCATTTCAACTTAAACAAGATTGTTAGTCATCTTGGCAAACGGGATAGCACTGTCTGCCAAGTCGTCTCCAAACGCACCATCCATTTCTGGAATGTGCGTCATCAAATCTTCGATATTCCGAAGCATTGTGGCGCAAATCGCATCTAGCGGTAAATCGTTCGCATCATGCCCAAAGGGGTTTTCAATTTCGATGCCAATTTCCTCAATGCCAAACAGCGTAAAGCTAATCAGCGCCACTACTGCTCCTGTCCACCAGCCCAACTGACCCACCGTTTGAAACGGCAGCGACAGGCAATACAGCAAGAGCAACTGTTTTAGGTGAATCGAGTATGCCAGTGGCATGGGCGTTTTAAGAATACGTTCACAGCCGCCTAAGCTATCGACTAAACTATTGAGTAAATTTTGCATTGCCGTCAATTGGTAGCTATCAAACTGTTGATGGCTATATTGTTGCTGTAGATAATCTCCAATCCAAAAAGCGATCTCCAGTGGCGGATGATTCATTGTTTGAAGTTTATGAAATTTGGCGGGTGCAATCAATTTTTTCACTTCTGCCCCTAATGTTTCCTGTCGAAGGTGATGCTTGGTGGCGATCGCAAACGCCACAAGCAATTTCAACGCCTCAACTTTACCTTCCCGATCTTGTGGCTGGTTCACCGGAACCACAATCCAAATATGACGAGACAAGTTGCGAGTCATATTCACAATCGTCCCCCACAATTTTCGCCCTTCCCAAAAGCGCTCATATGCCGTGTTCGTCCGAAATACCAGCAGCAGCCCCAACACAATGTTGGGAATCAAACTGGCAAGGGTCGGTAGCGCCACTGGATGCTTGAAGTAATTAAAAACTGAGATCAGCACTCCAAACAAACCGCAGATGATGGTGCGTCCCGCAATAGACGGAAT
>CASBQE010000134.1 GCA_949127665.1 Synechococcales cyanobacterium PMM_0083 | reverse complement strand
CGAATTTGTTCTTTCAGTGCCGTTGCTAGGCGGGTGCGAAACAGGTCAATTCTAACTACTTCATAGCCCAAGCCTTGGGCTATATCTGCCAGCAGTTCACCTGTGTAAATCATCACTTGCAGATAGGATTTTTGATCACCGACGACGTAGGCAAGTTGGGCATTGGGGCGAAGAGCCTGCCGCAAATCAGCCAAATGCTTTGCCATGCCGCCAAAGTAGTGTTTTGCTGCACGATGATAGAGCTTTTCAAAGCCGCTGGTTTTGCCAAGCTCAATTCGACGATCTTCAATTGCCTGAGCAATCTGCTGAATTCCAGCGTGTTTAGAAACCCACTGATCATCCAAGTCGGCTTTATAGACATTGCGGGTGTTCGATCGCAGCATCGATCCTTGTTTCAACGCCCGTAGCTCTGCCTTGTTGTTCAGAAAGCCCAACAACACTGACTCTAGCCGGGTGGTACGGGTGTAATCTTTTTCGTTGGGATAGGGTGGCGAAGTGATGACTGCATCAATTGAGTTTGGCTCTAACACCTGCAACAACTGGCGAGAATCGGCATGGTGAATCGTGGCGGGGATATCGGGCAAGGTTTGCAAATAGCGTAAGTCTGTTGCCATTGCCGCAACCCTTGCCAGCCATGACTCAACCACTGGCGCATCGGGCTTGAGCTTACTTTTCACGCCGACTTCGGGACCAAAGCGCAGATTGCTAATATCGGTGACGATCGCCCGTGCAAATGCCAGCAGCAGGTGGCGCTGATAACTCGATTGCTCCGCTAAAATCTGTTCTTTCAAAACCAGGGCTTTGTGCAGCGGTAAGGGGCTAATGGAGTTTTTCAGGATAATTTTGGCGCTGTCTTCCGGCAGCGATCGCCACTCTCTTGATCGCTCAATCTCTGTTGTGGCTCTCTCCGCAATTCGTTCAGCTTGCCGCATCAATTCATTAGGATTCGGACTCCAATCCAGCTTCACCGATCCGGCAAAGTGCGCCATCGGGTTCGCTTCCACACCGACACTGGCAATCCCCAGCATTTTTGCATCCACCACCGTTGTCCCTGTACCGCAAAACGGGTCTAGCACACACTGCCTCGCCGTGATGCCAAACCGCTCCAGATAATCCTGCACCAAATGGGGCGGAAACGACAGGACAAATCGATACCAGTCGTGAGCCGCGCGATCGCAGTCCTTCAGTTGGTTAAGATGCAGCAGGCTAAAATCCGGGATCTGCTCCAGCGAGTCAACAAGATTGGGCAAGAATTTTTTCCAAGGTAAAGGCGGCTCTGTGCATTAAAGGAGATCACTTGCACTCATGGAACCCCAATTAGTTTGAGTAATCTATCATATCTGCTAACTTCTCAGCACGGAACCACGAAAGGACACCACCCGGTGTAAATTGTGGATATTTGCAAACCAGCGGTGTGCTGGAGGAAGGCAGTATTTCTGAGCTATTGGCAGGTGAAGGAACGGTAGGACGATATGGAGAGTGACTAAAACTTGGGCGCAGAGGCGATAATTTGACTCCCCATCATGTCCCGTCCAATCCGTACATGGCGGCTAACGTGTCAGGCTATACGCGAAATATGGGAATTGCTATGATGATGGAGCATCCCATACCGGGTGCAGGCGGTCGCCATCGACAAACGATTTCCTATGGGCAGTCTCCAGATTTGAGCCTTTTACCTAGGCGAGTGATGGCTAGGGAAGTACAGGACTTGCGATTGCTCTATCAAAGGGAAAGTATCTACACAGAAACGATCAGACGCGGTTTACGATCGCTAGTGCAACTGAATAAATCAGCCTGGGCTGGTATTTTTGAAAAGTAGGATACTGTATGAGTCAAAATCCACTAATTGAAGTGCTAGAAGCGAACCGATTGCTGCGATCGCCCGATGAAGTCACCCGCTTTGAACAAGCCTTAGAACAACTCGCCAAAAAACCTGATCCGGCAGATTTGCCCAGCCTCCACTTGGTTCTGGACGATGATTGCCAGCAATCCGAAGTAATGTTTAGCTTGGTGCATTTTCTCGAATCTTTTGATGTGCGAGCACAGGTAGAGGCTTTTATTCAAGTCATGCCTGATTTAGTCAAACGAGCGGCTGAATGGACGGCAATTTTGCACTCTCGGATAATGAATGATGCGATCGCGCGATCGGCGTTTGAGGAAAGGGTGCGATCGATAGATGCTCAAGAACAAAGTGAGATCCAGCAGTTTATTTTATTAGTTTCAACATAAGTTAGTTAAATTATTGTGATTTAGTCTGCGATCAATGAAAGCCCAAAAGCTACTACTACGATATGCCACTGGAGAGCGTGATTTTCGAAACGCTAACCTACGTGGACAAAATTTTAGAGGGCAAGACTTATCCGAGATCGATCTTAGCTGCGCTAACATTCAAGGAACAAATTTTAATAATGCAATCCTGAGAGGGGCAAACTTTACACAAGCAAAAGCAGGATTACAACTTTACACCAAGATAATTTTACTAGTTGCCTCCTTTTTTATATCGATTGTATTGGGAAGCGTTTTAGCATTATCTGGCAACTCAGTTGTTTCTAAAGATCTCAGTTCTTATGATCTCTTTAGCCTATTAACTCTGGTTATCCTGGCAGCTTTTTCTATTTTTCTTGTTGTCGCCCGACAACCGTTATTCACAACCTTGCTGATAATAATTGCGACAGCGGCAATCAGTGGAATGTGGTCTGTTGCATCAGGATTAGCCACAACAATATCTTTAATTTTAGTCCTGTCAATTGCAGGAATTTTGGGGCAATTAGCGGCAATCTCGTCTGCTCTTATCGTAGAAATCGGAGCGATCGCTTTTACAATTTTTACCCATAAGTTGAGCATCGCACTAACTATAATCATCACGCTTCCAATCATTTCCCTATCACTTTATATCAGTAAGCAGGTTTTAGCTGGGCATATAAATTACCCTTTTATTCGGTGGGCTGCTCTTGTTGTAACCTGTGACGATGGCACTAAGTTTCGTCGAGCTGATCTAACCAATGCTAACTTCACCTCTGCAACACTCAAAGGAACTGATTTCAGAGGCGCTGACCTGTCAGGCGTCTTCTGGGTGGCAGCAACCTGCTTACACATAATATGTGTTGAAAATGGCTATCTCGCAAATTCTAAAATCCAAAAATTGGTTGTTACATCCAATGGACAAGGACAAAACTTTGACAGTTTGAATCTGGAAAGTGTGAATCTACAAGGAATTAATCTGCAAGATGCCAGCCTTGTTGGAGCCAATCTCAATCATGCCACCTTGCGAAATGCAGATTTGTCTAGAACATTGCTGAAGCAAACTCAATTGGAGGGGGCTGATCTAACAGGAGCAATTCTTACAGGAGCCTACATTGAGGATTGGGGAATTACGGCTACGACCGTCCTGGAAAATGTGCAGTGTGAGTATGTCTATATGCGAGTGCCGACGAAGGAAAACCCGAATCCGTTGCGGAAGCCGGATAATTGGAGCGAAACGTTTGCAAAGGGCGACTTTGCTGATTTCATTCAGCCTTTCTTCGATACGCTCGATTTGTACCACAGTCAGGATGTTGACCCACGTGCCATCTCCATTGCGCTGAAAAACTTATCCGATAACCATCCAGAAGACAACCTTCAGTTTGTGGTAATGGAACGGCGGGGCAGCAACGGGTTGAACCTACGATTTACTACTGCGCCGAGAGCCGACAAGTCTGAGTTGAGCCAACAGTATTTTGCCAACTATGCTCAGATCAAGAAAGAGTTGCCTGTTGCTGCTCAAATGAAATTAGCGGAACAGGATGCCGAAATTCGTACATTGAAAGGAACGATCGAGCAATTTATTCAGACCGGAACTCATCATTCCACCGTTCAAGCAGATACCATTCAGGTGATTCAAGGAGAATTAATCGTGACGGAAAATAGAGGCATCAATATTAACGCAGGCGAAAATGCGAATATCAGCGGACTGAGCAGCGGTGATGGCATTGTTAACTTAGGCACAATTAGCGGTCATGTCACCAACGCCATCAACCAGTTACCTGACTTACCTAAACCGGATCAGCCTGACCTTAAAGCACTTCTGACCGAACTGCAAAAATCCATTCAAACTGATACAGACTTACCTGATCCCGATAAATCAGATTTACTGGAACAGGTGCAAGCCCTAGCTGAAGCAAAGCAGACCGAGGAACCCGCAAAACGAGAAGGGCTAACGCGAAAAGCAACGAAAATGTTTGAGGCGACGCTGAAAAGTCTGCCTGATACTGCCAAAATTGTGGAGGCATGTAGCAAACTGCTGCCTTTGATCTTAAAAGCTCTGAGTTTTCCTGTATAGAAAGTTACTACTAATACGCGATGTCCGACTTTCCCAATCTCCCACCCTGCGGGAAGCAAGCTACCCCCTAAATCCATCTCCCAGAGGGGGGATCGGGACTTTGAGAAAACCTTGCTCCCCTTCTCCTAAGGCAGGAGAAGGGTTGTGATGAGGGCAGATGCTTGTTTGTTGCTTCTATCCGCTCAAGATTGCGAGATCTAAAGAGAGTTTAAGAGTTTATGTAGATTTGGGCGATCGCAAAGGAAAAAGCCGCTGAGCCAAGGAAGCTTAGAAGAAGCGCTAATATTGACGCAGCAT
>CASBQE010000133.1 GCA_949127665.1 Synechococcales cyanobacterium PMM_0083 | reverse complement strand
TATGTCGCCCAAAAAAGAAAACTCTGGATGCGGATGTTCGAGCGTTCCAATTTCATTCCTGATCATTCTATTAGGCGGTGGTTATTGGGGCTTTACTCATCTAGAGAATCTAGGTATCAGAAAACTTTTACCTGATAATATCGGTAGACTTTTGCCTAATAATCAACAAACTATTCCGATCGCTGAGCAATCAACTGTGCCTATTTTGCCTTCTACGCCGACTCAGCGCATCCCGGTTGCCAATTCTCCTGCACCACAAATTCCTCCGATTGAGCCACCAACAGCTAAGCCACAAGCTTCACCATTATCGGTGCCTCCCAAAAAATCGTCATTGCAAGTCGGCTGGGAGAAAAAAGCAATTAGAGGAATTTATTTGAGTCGGTATCAAGCAACCAATAATGCCAGTGAACAAGCGATCCGCGATCGCGTTCGTTATTATCGCCAACAAGGAATGAACACCATCATTCATGGAGTGTGGGGCAACGGCTGCACGATGTATAACAGCACTGTCATGCAGCAAACATTTGGGTATAAAAGTTGCCCTAATCAGTTTCAAGAGCAATGGTTGGATTGGTTAATTGATGAAGCGCACAAGCAAGGAATGCAGGTTCACGCCTATTTTGAGAAAGGCATTAAAATCGACAAGAATAGCCCGATTTTTGACTTGGCAATCTCTAAACGGTGGATTGTGCCTGGAGTTGATAAAACCTACGCTGGCATCGATCACTACGTGCTGGATGTTGAGATTCCAGAGGTTGCTAACTTATTCAAAAAGATCTCAGTGGAGTTTGTCCAAAAGTACCCCGCTATCGATGCGGTGCAGTGGGATGACTACTTGGGTTATCACGCCGATCTCCCTGGCAAGGTCGATCGCACTGCCCGGTTGACTAGCTTTGTGAGGCAAATGAGATCGGGCATTAAGCAAGCAAATCCAGCGGTCAGCTTCGATCTTTGTCATCACAATCCCTATTGGGGTAAGCGTTATTTTGCCGCTGATTGGCAGAATTGGAATGTCGATCGCGTTTTCATTCAAGTCTACAATGATGCTAATTTTAACCAAGAGCTGGAGTACGCTAAAGACTATGCTGGAGTTGCCATTTCAGAGAAGCAGTTATATCGCCTAAAAGCGCTGGTTGGCAATGCCAAAATCAAGGGCGTTTTAGTGTTTCCTCATGCTGGAAAACCAGAAGAAGCCGCATCGCTGGTCAAAAAAACACTCCAATGATGGTGTTCTATTCAATTGCGTTCTAAGATAATCTCGTTACCCACGACGGCATCACAATTACTCAAAAAGAACATTATGCTTAACTTTATTTTGACTTGGCTGGCTGCTGCTTTTTCTCTTGCTGCTACGGCTTACTTTGTTCCTGGCTTTAAAGTTGATAGCTTTAGCGCCGCGTTGATTGGGGCAGTAGTTTTGGGCTTTGTGAATGCGATCGTCCGCCCTTTGCTGGTTCTGTTTACGTTACCGTTTACGATTTTGACGTTGGGTTTGTTTTTGTTCGTCGTCAATGCGATCGCGTTTTGGATCGTTGCCAGCCTTACGCCGGGTTTATCTGTCAGTGGCTTTTTCCCAGCATTCGTGGGCGCGATCGTGCTTTCTGTCGTCTCCTGGCTGGTTAACTGGGGCTTGCAGATAGTCAAACCGTCCTAACTGGGCAATTCCATCACTTCATCACCAGTGGCACCACCGTTAAGTGATTGGGAATGCCTAGATCAAATTGCAGTAATGGTGAAAGATGATTGATCGAAATTGGCGTGAAGCCCAAGCGCATATAGAACTGTACTAAAGACGGTAAGCAAGTGAGATAAAGCGGTTTCGTTGCCTTTTTGCCTAAATTGGCAATCAGGTAGGAACCTAACCCGCGATCGCGCAATTCTGGCACCACAAATAGGTCGTTTAGCACGGAATAGCGACTGTAGCAGCGTAGTTTGGCACAGGCAACGAGGCGATCGTTCTGCTCGATCACCCAAAAGTCTGCCCAGCTTTCGTTCCAGGTCAATATTTGGATGACGACCACGCCGATGCCTACGGCTCCCGCCAACCCTGCCAGCGGCAAAAGAATCTGACCTGGCTTTAAGGAAACCACCATGTAACCACCCAACAGAACGCCAGCCGCGATCGCCAGCCCTCTCAAAGCCCGTTCAGAATCAGAAATAGAAGGCAGCACCTCTTGCCGAAACTGATCCAATAAGCTTTGAATTAGCGGCTTATCGGCAGGCGTTGCAGAGCGGAGAACGCAATCGGGCGGCAGCGGTAAAGGATCGAGCATGAGTGAAGCGATGGCATAGACAGGGATAGCGTGGAAAGTTGCACCGTAACACGCCTTGAAACTTTCCCTTCATGATGCTAATGCATTACAGCCATGCGTGGAATAAAGAGATTTCGGCGATCGCGGTTGCACCAAATCATTAACTCGTTACGCTATAGAAAGGTGTACCCATTTGCGCCTATTTCTCATCTATAAAACTTTGTTTAACTATGGTTGCTAGTCCTTTAAACCCCCTCTCTGTCAACACTTCGAGTATTCGTGATGCAATTCAGACACTACAGCCACAGATAGTAGACTGGCGGCGACGGCTGCATCAGAAGCCAGAATTGGGTTTTCGGGAATTTTTGACCGCTGAATTTTTGACACAAAAGCTACAAGAATGGGGCATTGAACATGAAACTGGGATTGCCAAAACGGGGATCGTAGCCACCATTCGCAGCAACCGTCCTGGAAAAGTGTTTGCCATTCGAGCCGATATGGATGCGTTGCCGATTCAAGAACAAAACAAGGTGCCCTACAAATCCCAGCATGACGGCATCATGCACGCCTGTGGTCATGATGGACACACCGCGATCGCTTTGGGCACTGCCTATTACCTATCGCAACATCGAGATGACTTTGCCGGAACAGTAAAAATCATCTTTCAACCCGCTGAAGAAGGCTTGGGCGGCGCAGAACCCATGGTGGAAGCAGGAGTTCTGAAAAATCCAGATGTGGATGCGATTATCGGCTTGCATCTGTGGAACCAGTTACCCTTGGGAACGGTCGGCGTGCGAAGTGGAGCGCTGATGGCGGCGGTGGAATGCTTTGACTGCGTGATTCAGGGGAAGGGTGGACATGGTGCCATTCCTCAGCAAACGGTAGATTCCGTAGTGGTCGGGTCGCAGGTGGTGAATGCCTTACAGGCGATCGTGGCGCGCAATGTCAACCCAATCGATTCAGCCGTGGTGACCGTGGGTGAATTTCATGCAGGTACGGCGCATAACGTGATTGCCGACAGCGCCAAAATGAGCGGCACGGTGCGCTATTTCAATCCGCTCTACAAGGGCTATTTTGGTAAGCGGATGGAGCAGGTGATCAAAGGCGTGTGCGATAGCCAGGGTGCCACTTACAACCTGCACTATTGGGAACTGTATCCGCCGGTGATCAACGATGGCGCGATCGCGGACTTAGTGCGCTCTGTTGCCGAAGAAGTCGTGGAATCGGCGATCGGGGTGGTGCCCGAATGTCAAACCATGGGCGGCGAAGATATGTCTTTCTTTTTACAAGCCGTTCCCGGCTGTTACTTCTTCCTCGGTTCTGCCAACGCCGCCAAAGGACTCGCCTATCCCCACCATCATCCCCGCTTCGACTTCGACGAAACCGCCCTCAGCATGGGTGTAGAAATCTTCGTTCGCTGCGTCGAAAAATTCTGCCACAGCTAAACCGACTTGTTAGCCTTCCGAATGATCGGTAGAGGCATCGTTATTTTCCAGAGAATTCGTCTGCTCGGCGATATTTGATGACAAATCTGTTTCCTCTGGTAGAGAGGCGATCGCAGCTTGCAGAACTGCTTCTAAGCTTTTCTCATCTGGGCGACCCTCATATTCTTCGTGGGTGTAGATCCAAACGAGAATGATCGAACTCTGTATGGAATTTATCAAATACATCAGCCGCCCTTGTCCGGAGGCTCCTCTCAAACCTGGCATTGCGAACCGAAGTTTGCGAAATTCTAGCTCTTTAGGCAAAGCCATTTTGCCCGGTATAGGCTCAAGGGCGGAGTTTGAGGGACGAGGATCGATACAAAGATTGTCAATCAGTTGGAAAATAAACACTTGAAAGGCTTGCTTATCCTTGCTGCCCTTATAACGTTTAATCAACTTTTTGAGCCAACGCTCAAAGTTCCTCGTCGGAACTTTCAAATACTTTGGTGAGCCAATCATTAAATTCTTCAGAAGTCATTCCAGGAGATTGTCCCATATCAGCTAGGGCGGATTTTAAAGCTTCAGCCATCTTACGATCGTACTCTGGGTGCGATCGCTCAATTAAATCCAGCACCATCTCTGTGAAATAATTTCCTAGCCGACCTTCAACGTCCTCCCAACTCACGGTTGGTTCTGTAGACAAAACTTCTGGATGTTGAGATTCAGCAAACTTAAGCCGTTCCCCTTCGCTAGGAAGAGTTTGTAGTGCAGTGATGTACTGGTGTTTGAGGGGTTCGTACTGTTCCACAAACTCGTGTAGTTCGTAAATCGAAGCTGGAAAATGGTCAGCAATTTCGTTGAGTCGATGCTGTAGATTCTCAGGCAAAGGGTTTTCTAAACGGGTTGCCGCCTTCAGAAAAGCACTAAGCGTTAGCGTGTCTTCATGATTCATCCAAAGAACCCACCTGAAAGAATAAACATTGCCCAAGCGTAAGGCTGCGGAATCTCTTTCTCTATACTATCCCATTGCCATCGGATGTAAAAATCAAACATCCGCCTGATCTCTGATTGCTGTTCTCGCGGTACTTTTGCTAAATTCTCCAAGCAAACCTGGCACCATTGCTCAAAATCTGCCTGATTCAAATTCCGAAACCACGAAATTACTTCCGACAATGCTACCGCGCTCGGTTTGCTGGTAGTCTGCCATGATGGCAGTCGTCAGAAGCCATTACCCTATAGGAGGTATCATTTCGTTCCGCTGTTGCCGCAAATACAGCAAGGCGATCGCGGCAATGCTAATCAAAGCCAGCCCGGTATAGTTGACGATCGCCCAACCCCACTCATTCAGCAGCCTGCC
>CASBQE010000132.1 GCA_949127665.1 Synechococcales cyanobacterium PMM_0083 | reverse complement strand
GGCTGACCGGGAGCGGTGTCTGATCGCCGTAAGTGAAGTTTGAAACTGCTGTTTGACCAAAACTTGAGCCGAAAACTGGTGGCTCGACTAATTGATCGTTTTCCAGATTCCAGCCATGTACAGTTTCATAATTTGAGCGAAATAGACGATCGCGAAATTTGGGAGTTTGCCAAGCTGCAAAATTTTTGTATTGTTACACAAGACGCTGATTTTGCCGAACGCAGCCGCTTTTATGGCTCACCCCCGAAAGTGCTTTGGTTACGCTGTGGCAATACACCAACATGCAAGGTTGAGGAAATGTTGCGAAATGGGGCTGAGATAATTCAGCAGTTCTTGAGCAACAGTGCTTTGGACTGTTTGGAGCTTTACTAATTTATCGTTGCTCTCTTGTTGCCACAGCGATCGCCCCTGATCAGCCGACCATTGACGAGCGATCGCGGTTTTTTGTGGGGTGCTGAACAATAAACATTTGTATTTGTTTTTAACCTCTTTCTTTTGTTAAAACTGCACACCAATTTCAGCACTATTAATTTTTGAATCACTTTCAAGGACTTTTATCAATTGTTGGGCTTTGGACTGTTCTGAAAATCCTGCTATTTGAATAACCTGCCTCGAAGACGTAACGTTGTAGACAAAAGCAGCCGAGCAGTACTTTTTCTTGACATACTCAAGCGTTGCCGAATCTGTGTCATTGACCCACACAGGATACCAGCGCTGATTAGGTAAATTGCTACCCGTACTACACTCTGCAAGGGGTAATTGTAGAGTTGTTTGTGTAACAGCGTTAGGCGTTTTTGTGTAGCCAGGAATTTCTAAATCTGGTATGTTTTCTAACACCCAAGGCACTAGAAAACCAAGGCTAAGAAGGCATCCCAAGACAAGAAAGCAGCCTGGAAACTTTTCAGATGATTCCAGCTTTGCTTCATAAGAGTTTATTAAATGTTTGATTGTCAGATCACCCAGGTCTTTGTCAATCTGCCCTTCTTCCTGATAAAACTTAATGATGTTGATGGTAGTGTTGTATTGCTGGAGAGTGACGAGAATCTTTTTCTGATTATGCGTAACTATAGCAACATGGGTATCAAAGTCAGTTTCTAAAGTCTTGTTTAAGATAATTTTAGCAAGCTCACTAACAGTGCCACTGCCTTGACGAGTAACCTGCAAACTTTGGTGAATTAAGGCAGATGGATTAGTATTACAAGGAATGATCTGAATCTTATCCGACGATATTTTCTTTGCTTCTTTGTCGTCTATCACTCGCAGATGCCTCGTCTAAACAATCACCAGCACTGAGAAATACAAGTATAACTAGTCACATTTGGGTTGCCTTTACTAATGTAAAAACTTTTGGGTGGTTGGTCTGCTGTCTAAGAGCAGGAACTTGATAGGACTTCATCAGTGGCTTGCTGACAGTGAGCAGTTGAGGTAGAGTGTGGGCAGTAATTGGGGGCGGAAGCGCGATGGGGTTTGCAGAAGCAGGCGAAGAGTGGGATCTGGAAACGCTGTATGACGATCTTGCCTCTGCGAAGGGAAAGCACCTAACTCCGACCGAAAAGCTACATCTACGTGGTTTGCTGTGTGGACATAGCCCTGCGGAAATTGCAGAGAAGTTGAATAAGCAGGCTGGAGGGGTTGAAACCGATCTTTCAGCGACGATTTACCGCTATGTTAAGGCGCTGGCTGGGATTGATGGTGAAAAGATAGAGGGCTGGCGGAAGGTCAAGGAACTGTTGGAAGTAGCAGGTTACAAGGTTCCAACCCAACCAGAAATTCGGGGCATGGTTTTGGGTGCAAGTACGATTAATATTTCCGATATCAAGATTGAGAAGAGTGACTATCTCAACAGCTTGGTAACAGTTTTTACGCTGCGGTTAGAGATCCCAACGGAAAAGATTGTTGATTCTGAATCGCAAGATGAGCAGTCGAAGGTTTAGTGCGATCGCCACCCGTTACTGTAGCTTTTCCGCCGGAGAGTGTCCTTTCAATTCGGCATAGTGGCTTTCTAGGCACTTTTGTCAGTCGGAGCGATCGCGCTAATGTCCATGTCATCATCGCTGACTGTGTGATAATGATTCGGCTGTATGTCGGATGGATAAGGAATGGAGCAAGTATCTGAGTCTGTGGCTAAAGTGACTCCCGAAATGGTGGGAATTGGAGCTAGCCTCGAATTTGAGCTTCCCGATCCTGAAGATGATCTGATTCCAGAGTTTGAGTTTCAGCAGCAGATCGATCAAGCGTGGCAGGTCTGCGATCGCTTTGATCTGCAAACCGATATTTGGCGCGGACGGATTTTGCGAACGGTGCGCGATCGCGAAAAACGCAACAGTGATGGACGAGGTACAGGCTTTCTCAACTGGCTGAAAGATCGAGAAATTAGCAAAAGTCAGGCGTATGCGCTGATAGAAGTTGCGACCAGCGCCGATACCTTACTGGAAGGTGGCTTTCTAGAACCGGATGATGTCAACCAGTTCAGCAAACGAGCGTTTGTTGAAACCGCTCAGTCTGCTCCAGAAGTGCAGCAGTTAGTCAGCGATGCCGCCCGACGGGGCGATCGCATTACTCGCCGAGAAGTGCGCCAGCTATCCGATGACTGGACGGCTGTAACCTCCGACCTGCTGCCCCAACAAGTGAAGGAAAAAGCCGCCGACCACACCTTGCCTGCTCGCTACTTGGCTCCATTAGTCAAGGAAATGCAAAAGCTGCCCATTACGCATCAAGTTGCCTTGCGCGATACGGTGGCAGAAGCGCCTGATATAGACACGGTCAAACAAGTGACTGCCGAAGCGCGTTACTTGGCGAAATATCTAGAAGCCGCCGCTCGTGTGCAGGCTCTAACCAATGAATCCTTAGATCTAGAACTGGCTCTAGAAGAAGCCCTGCGGATTGGGTGCCTCAGCGCTACTGCTGATTTGGTTAGTCAAGCCTCGCAGCTTGAACAAACCGCCGTCAAACTGTTTCTCACCTGGAAACGCCTGAACAGCCTTGCGGAACGGGTTTATCTCGATAGCGGAGAAAGCACGCCCCACCTCCGCACTTTGCTAAGCTGCTTGGGCAACCTGTCTAGCGAGATCATTCAAACGCCTCTGGACGATATGGGCGATCGCGTTGTCCGCCTGCAAGTTTTTCCAGATCAAGAGGAATGAATCAAGTTTTTATCGGTTGGGTTTGGCGATCGCCTGCAAAATCTTTGAAGGAAAGACCCATTTTTTCGGCTAGAGACTGACAAAACGCATGGGCATTCTCATAGGATTTGTGTGCGCTAATCAGTCGAGCTTGGTCGCAATCTTGACAACCGATTCGTAGTTCGATCGCATCAACAGTGCGATAAATTGAGAAGATCGCATTTTCTTGCTTTTGCAAATAATCCTGTTTCATAAACAAGCACCTATAAAAGGACGTTAGTAATTGATTTGATAATTCCTCAGCATCCGATGCGCCTCTGCTTCCGAAGAAAATCGATAGTTTGTTTTGAATAGAAAGGGCAGGATACGCGATTCAGTCAACTGAGCAGGCTCCCAAATGCTGAGAACAATCTCGGTGCCTTTAGAGATGATGCTATACGTCATACCATCGGGAAGTTTGGATGAATTCATTGGAGGAACCATTTGGAGCTTTTTGTGGGTTAAGCGAATTACTTTTGAAGCGCAATCGCTCTCTATTTTCAACCAAAAGCGATCGCGTTTCTATCTATCAAAAGAAGGGATCTCAGACAAAGTTGTGAAGATCAAGTAGGTAGAATGTTTCATTCAGGACTCGTCACTCAATTTGACTTACTCTATCTAGATATCTAAGCTCCACTGATTGCCAAAATTGAGATACCCCAAGCTGAGGCAGTAATTCGGCGATCGCCCCCTAGCGAGTTAGACCGAAGGCTTATAACCTGGCTGCTGTTTTCTCTAAACTGTCTTGGTTTATTCCTGGAAGCAACGAGATGGCACCTACTGGATCGAGAAAAAATTCTTCTGCTAAATGTTTGAAATTCTCTGCATCCCGGAATGTTTTCTCAATTCGCTGCATCAAGGAGCGGTAGTTGCCCTGTTAAGAGCCATCAGAACGTGAGTCGTTAGGAGCTTTTGCCAATCGACGTAACACCTGGGTTTTAACTGCTTTAAGGTGTTGCTCTGCCATCTCGATTTGTTTAATCTGTTGTGGAATTGATGCTTGATCAGGAGGAATTTTCAAATGAATTTGAGCATCAAGCTGATTAACTTGCGTCAAAATTTGTTGAAAAACTCTTGGTTCATTCATGAAGAGGCTGCCTATCTTTAGCTTTAGATAAGCCTAACTCTACAGACAGAAATTAATGTAAATGAAAAGACAGCAAAAGGTCAGGAAAAAGTCAGATCTTTTGTGAGTTTTGGCAATCAGCGGCGATCGCCCTCTTTTCGCCGCACTCGGCTGACAACTAACTTCAATTAGGCGGTAATAGTAAGGAGCAAGACACTTGACTTTCTATGATGCCTGAAGCAGTTGAGTTGTCTTGCTTTAGACTGATTGATAGGTCACGGCTCAATTCTGTTGGTTGGTCAGCCATGCGACAGAGTGGTCTCACAATTCAAGTGCCATCCGAGCGATACCATTCCTATGGATTTTCTGGCTAGTCTACTGATGTATGGTCTGGTGTTCTTTTGGGGAGCGGCGATCGGTAGTTTTTTAAGCGTCGTGATTCATCGGGTGCCTGCGGAGCAATCGATTTGGTTGCCGCCATCCCATTGTCCTGAGTGTGGGCATCGCCTCAAGCCTTGGGAAAATCTGCCGATCGCAGGCTGGCTCAGCTTAAAAGGACTCTGTTCTCAGTGCAAAATGCCGATTCCGGTTCGCTATCCCTTGCTAGAAGCGGTTTGCGGCATCGTTTTTTTGCTGGTTTTTATCGCGTTTGGTGTCACCTGGCAAACTCTAGGGTACTGGCTATTTTTTAGCTGGCTGCTGGCGTTGGCGCTGATTGACATCGACACTATGACTCTGCCTAATCCCCTGACCCAATCTGGACTGATTGCAGGGCTGACGTTTCGCGCGGTAGTGGGATTCTCCATCACCGGAAACTTTGCAGGAGCAGCGCAAGCGGTGATGGAAGGAGTCGTGGGCGCAGTGTTGGGGCTGTGGCTGCTCGATTTGATTGCGATCGCGGGTTCCTATGCTTTGGGTCAAACCGCAATGGGCAGTGGCGATTCCAAATTGTCAGCCTTAATGGGCGCTTGGCTAGGATGGCAAAATTTGCTGCTAGGCGGCTTCTTGGCGTGTCTGCTCTGCGCGATCGCGGGTGGGGCAGGCATGGCTTTGGGCTTACTCAACCGCCGACAGCCGTTTCCCTTCGGTCCTTTTCTGGCGCTAGGTGGGTTCATTGCAGCGATTTGGGGCAACGCGATCGTTTCCCTTTACCTGCAACTCTTTTTGCCAACATCATAAAAACTTGAGAAATGGGTGACCTGGGACTCGAACCCAGAACCAACGGATTAAGAGTCCGATGCGCTACCATTGCGCTAGTCACCCAGACCTAACTTCCAAATCCTAACAGGATTTGGGTTGTCTAGCCTCTTTAAAGCAGGAGATCTTTGTAATCTTCCAACTTGAAATTCTCCTATCTTCAGCCGAGATAACCCGAAAGATTGAATATTTTTTAATTTTTCAAGCTTAAAAATCGCTTGAGTCATACAATGCGAGGCATAACTATATTAAGAGCGATCGCAAAGGACTACTATGATCCATGCTTATGCAGCCCATGAACCGGGTGGAGAATTGAAGCCATTTGAGTATGAGTTAGGAGCCTTAGGTGACCAAGAAGTAGACATTCAAGTAGAGTATTGCGGCATTTGCCACAGCGATTTAAGCATGTTGGATAACGAATGGGGCATTACTCAATACCCTTTTGTTCCAGGGCATGAAGTGGTAGGCGCGATCGCCGCCATTGGCAAAGATGTCACCCGCTTGAAAGTTGGGCAACGGGTTGGCTTAGGCTGGTATTCCCATTCCTGTATGGAGTGTGAATGGTGCATGTCTGGCAATCAAAACCTCTGTTTAACCGCAGAAGCCACCATTGTCGGTCGGCATGGTGGCTTTGCAGATAAAGTTCGAGCGCACCAAGAATGGGTTATTCCTCTGCCATCCGAGCTTGATCCTGCTAATTCTGGACCTCTCTTTTGTGGCGGTATTACCGTTTTTAACCCCATTGTTCAGTTAGATGTTAAACCCACTGAACGAGTAGGAGTCATTGGCATTGGGGGCTTGGGGCACATGGCACTGGGCTTTTTACACGCTTGGGGATGCGATGTGACTGCTTTTTCTAGTAGCCCTGATAAAGAAACAGAAGCACGGAAATTGGGAGCCAATCACTTCATCAATTCTCGTGATCCTGACGCACTAAAAGCGATGGAAAACTCTTTTGACTTAATTCTGTCTACTGTTAACGCTGACTTAGATTGGAATCAATACCTCGCCCTGCTGCGCCCCAAGGGACGACTTCACTTAGTGGGTGTGGTGCCAAGCCCCTTATCTGCTCAGATTTTTCCGATGATTTCGGGGCAAAAATCTATTTCTGCCAGTCCCCTAGGCAGTCCAGTCACCACGAGCCGCATGTTAGATTTTGCTGCCCGTCATGGCATTGAACCACTGACGGAGATCTTTCCATTCGATCAGGTGAATGAAGCGATGGAAAAGCTGCGAAATGGTAAGCCACGCTACCGTTTGATATTGAAGCATTAGTCAGCAAGCTTCCGGTCAGGGCATAGTGCGATATGCCCTGATGAATACAGAAGCGGGAAATGCTTTTCACTCACTCCTGATCCCGAACTCAGGTTATCTTTAGGTCTGAGCAAAGATGCCAAATCATTCAAACTATCGAGCTTCACAAACGACTGGTTTGAATTGTTTTTGTTTCGGCGATCGCACCCAATGCTTTCAAAGTGACTTTCTGCGCTTCCGTTAAGCCGATCGTATTTGCAATCATCATGTCTTCATAAGGACGGGGACAGCGCAGCGTTTTGAGGTGAGTGCCAGTTTCCAGGCTCCAAGCCTGAATGGTTTCATCCTGGCTGCCACTTAAAAGAACCCCATGATTTGGGCTTTGGACGAGTGACCAGACCCAACTTTGGTGTGACTGGAGAACTGCCGTACAGCCCGTTTCAATATTCCAGGTGCGGATAGTTTTGTCGGCACTGCTGCTAGTCAACGTTTTGCCATCGGCGCTAAACAGGAGTGACAGGATGTGACTGGTATGCCCTATGAACGTTTGAATGCACTCAACTGTCAATATATCCCGTGAAATATCCCAGAGTTTGATGGTGCCATCATCGCCGCCCGTTGCGAAATAGTCATTATCAGGACTAAACGCCACTGCCCAAACGCGGTTTAGGTGGGCTTTTAGAGTGTTGAGACATTGCCCCGTTTTGAGATGCCACAGTTTGATCGTTTGGTCATAGCCGCCACTGACTAACCACTGTCCATCGGGGCTGAAGGCAACGGATAAGACGCAACTGGTGTGGTCTTTGAGGGTGTTTAAGCAATCACCTGTGTTCACATCCCACAGTTTAACGGTGTGATCATAGCTGCCGCTGGCAAGCCGATCGCCATCGGGGTGAAACGCGATCGCCCAGACCCAACTGGTATGACCATGCAATGTTCGCAAGCACTGACCCGTATGCGAGTTCCACAGTTTGATCGTGCGATCGCTGCTAGCACTCGCGAGGATCGAATCTGCTGAATGATTCGCATCGGGTTGTGGCGCAAAGGCGATCGAGAAGATGCGCCCGGTGTGTCCTCGTAGCACCCGAAACGGCTGCGGGTTCGAGGCTGCGCTTAAGGTTTGAGGATTAAAATCCCAGAGCTTGATGGTTTGGTCTTCGTGCCCACTGGCAAGCAGGCGATCGTTGGGACTGAGGGCAATGGTGTAAATCGAGTTGCTGTGCCCTTGCAAAGTTTTGGTGCATTGCCCGGTTCGCAGATCCCAAAGGCGTGTGGTGTAGTCTTCCCCGCCACTGGCAAGCAGTGGTTGGCTGGGATGAAATGCCACCGACCAGACAAAATTTGTGTGCTTCTGGAAGGTCTGAAGGCATTGCTGATCGGCGATGCTCCAGAGTTTAACGGTGTGGTCGTAGCTGCTGCTGGCTAAGGTCTTGCCATCGGAGTCGAAAGCAACAGAGGTTACAGGTTTGTGATGTCCAGTCAGGGTTGCGAGACAGGTTGCTGTGGTGACATCCCAAAGTTTTAATGTTTGGTCATAGCTGCCGCTGACGAGTTGCTGCCCATTGGGGCTAATCGCGATCGCTCTGACCCAGTGTTGATGTCCCGTCAAAGTTTGCACACATTGCCCGCTTTCGATATCCCAAACTCGAACCACATTATCTTCACCTGCACTGAAAAGCATTTTGCCATTGGGATGAAACACCGCGCTCCAAACGCAAGCCGCATGCCCCTGTAGCGTTTGCACACACTGTCCCGTTGCAATTTTCCAGAGCCGAATAGTTTGATCGCCGCTAGTGCTGGCAAGCCACTGACCATCTGGGCTGAAGGCGACCGAGGTGACAATCCCCGTATGTGCTTCCAGCAGTTTGAGGCATTGCCCGGTGTGAATATCCCACAACCGCACCTGATGATCTTGACCGCCACTGGCAAGAATCGGCTGGGAAGGACTGTAGGCAACACTCCAGACCCAACTGTTGTGTCCGGTGCAAACCGCCAACTGCGTCCCATCTGTGACGCGACTGATCTGAATCACGCCATTGGTATCGCTGGTTGCCAGTTGCTTGCCATCCGGGCTGAAGGCAACAGACGTGACCCCACCAAACGTAGAGGCAAAAGCACAGTTGAGGAATTCAGCCTCAGTAAAATTGACCTGATGCAAATTGACATCTTGCAAGTAGGCTTGCCGGATGATCAAGCCGGAGAAATCGTAGCCGGTCAGATCGGTTTCCAGTTGGCGGAACAAGTTGAGCAGATTGCCTGCACCATAGTTAGGTTGATGGGCAACGGGTTGATGATCATGGGTTCGTAGATGTGCCAGCAAGCGGTTCAGTTTATGTTCCAGTTGCTTCGGTGAGCCGAGTTTCGTCAGCAGGCGATCGCGCAGCGGTTGCAAAATCACCCGGATCTGACTGTCGCGAATATAGTCTTTCACTTGAGCTTTGATCAGCGCATGGCTGAGAAATAGCTGCGGCTGCTCTGCCACAATCTCATGCGCCATCTGCTCAATCAATGATTCCGTCACCGATTCCATCACCACGGGTTGCTGAGTAAAGCCGATCGCGCTGCTTTCAATCAAACTCCGCCAGCGCAATGATTCCAACACTTCCATCAGCTTGGATTGAGGGAGTTTAGTCACTAAATCTGCATGAAGGTCGGCGATCGTCACAGGCTCCCGGTTAATCGCCAGCCAGTGCATAATCGCTTGCTCTAGGGTGGAAAGGCGATCGCACTGCTGCTGAAGCAAGTTGCCAATGCCATTAAAGGCGGCGGTTCCCTGGTCGAGAAACTGGGCAATATCGCCTGCAAATAAATCTTGGATCGAAGTCGCCGCCATCTTTAGCGCCAAGGGATTGCCGCGATAGTGAGCCATCAATTGTTCCCGATCGTCTACTGCACCGCCCAAGCCTTTAGCATCGAGAATATATTGTCCCGCAGCAATATCTAGCCCAGCCAAGGGCAGAGTACGGACAGGCAAGCGATCGCCCTCCATGGTGCCCACTTCCTGCGGCTTCTCTCGACTCGTCAACACCAGGCAACTTTGATGAGCAATTTCCCCGACGCGCTTCAGCAGTTCACCATACCATTCGTAACCCTCGCGGTAAGTTCCAGCCCGTTTACCGCCTTGCAACACGGTTTCAAAGTTGTCAAGAACAATCAAACAGCGCGATCGCTTCAGCAGTTCAATCAAACGAGAAAGCTTGCCACCCGTACTCTCTGGCAAATCTGTATCTTGATGTTCCGCGAAAAACTGAATCAACGTAATCAACAGTTCATCAATCGGCGGCGCATCCCGAAGCGATCGCCAGATGACAAAGTTAAAAGGTGTCGGGTGCCGGGTTTCAGGTGTCAGATTGCTTTTACCTGAAACCTGACCCCTGATCCCTGAAACCTGCTCCGCCACTTTCACCGATAGCGACGTTTTGCCCATGCCGCCCATGCCCAGCAGTGTCACCAAACGGCAGCGATCGTGAACGATCCAGGTTTGCAAAGTGGCGAGTTCTTGAGTGCGTCCGTGAAAGATGGAAACATCGATTGC
>CASBQE010000131.1 GCA_949127665.1 Synechococcales cyanobacterium PMM_0083 | reverse complement strand
TATGCGTGTATTTATATTGTTGTTTAATGCCGGAACCGATAATGAAGGTCTTCATAGCCTTCAAATTGGGGAATATAACGTTGTGTTGATGTTTGAAGAAGAAGATGATGCAACTCGCTATGCCCTGTTGCTGGAAGCGCAGGATTTTCCAGTTCCAGGAGTAGAAGCATTTGACCAGGAAGAGATTGAGGAGTTTTGCCAAAGTTCTAGCTATCAGTGCCAAATTGTGCCCAAGGGATTTGTGCCGCAATCTGATGCAGAACGGCTGTTGCTCGCGCCACCTGAAACAAATATGGAAGACGCGGATTGGCAGATCAATCGTCATGCTTTAGGTGAGAGAAAAGCGGACTTAGATGATTCGGATAGCCCCATGCCAAACGATACCTTAGAGCAGATTCGCCGCCAGCTAGAAGGGTTGTTATGAGTAATAAAAACTTAAATTAGGTATGCGATGAAGGATTTGCAACGCGGTTATCTGTTGACGGAGCAGGCAAACCCAAATAGCGAAAATTTAGACCAGCGATCGCCGTTGGAACTGGTGGATTTATTCATCCAAGAAGATGCAAAAACCATTGCCGCGATCGCCCAATCGCGTGAAGCATTGGCAGAAACCATTACCCGAACGGCGGTGGCAATGCGGCAGGGTGGGCGCTTATTTTATATTGGTGCAGGCACCAGCGGACGGTTGGGCGTGTTAGATGCCGCAGAATGTCCGCCTACTTTTTGTACGCATCCAGAGCAAGTGCAGGGCATCATTGCAGGTGGGGCTGGTGCATTAGTTCGCAGTTCAGAAGATTTGGAAGACCGCCCCGAAGATGGGGCAAGCGCGATCGCCCATCATCAGATTACGTCTCAAGATGTCGTCATCGGCATCACCGCAGGCGGCACCACGCCCTACGTTCATGGCGCATTGCAAGCCGCACGACAACGAGGAGCCACGACCGTTTTCATTGCCTGTGTACCCAAAGATCAAGTTGATGTTGATGTCGATATCGATATTCGCCTTTTGGTTGGAGCCGAAATTCTGGCAGGCTCGACCCGCCTTAAAGCAGGCACCGTCACCAAACTTGCCCTGAATATTATTTCCACTGGCACTATGGTGCAATTGGGTAAAGTGTATGGTAACCGCATGGTCGATGTGGCGGTGACGAACACCAAACTCCACGATCGCGCCCTCCGCATTCTGTGTGACTTGACTGAACTCACCCGCGAAGATGCAGGTTTTTTGCTAGAACGCAGCGATCGCAATGTCAAACTTGCGCTACTGATGCACTGGACGGGATTGGAAAAAGAAGCCAGCGATCGCCTACTCAGTAAGCATCAAGGAAATCTGAGAATAGCGGTGCAGGAAATGAGTTCGGAGCATTGAAACCCAAAACCTGAAACCTGAATTGTGGATAAAAAAGAACTACGGCGATCGCTGCTTAAAACTCGTCAATCGTTGCCATTAGAAATTTATCAAAGTCAAAGTTTGCAGGTTTGTGAACAGTTAAAAGCATCTCAGTTGTTTGTCGATGCAAAATTAATTTTGGCGTATTTTAGCACTCGTCAAGAACCAGATTTGAGTTCGTTATTTTCACTGCCTAAAACCTGGGGATTTCCTCGCTGTGTGGATGCTGAATTGTGCTGGCATGAATGGTCGTTGAATGATTCCTTGCCTCTCCAAAAAGGGGCTTTTGGCATTTTAGAACCGTCTGTCGATGCGCCCGTGATTCAACCGGATGCGGTGGATTTGATCTTGGTGCCTGCCGTTGCCTGCGATCGCCAGGGTTACCGTTTAGGCTACGGCGGCGGCTATTACGATCGCCTACTCAACAGACCTCCTTGGAATCAAAAAACCACCATTGGTATTGTGTTCGATTTTGCCACCCTAACCACCTTGCCCATCGACCCTTGGGATCAGCGCTTGCAAGCCGTCTGCACTGAATCTAGATTATTTTCCTGTTGAGTTTGTTTACTTCCTGGGAATTCTGAAGTTACTCAGGGTGCAATCACGACATGATAACTCAACCGATCAAACGCTCTAGCCAACTATCCAACCAGCCAGCTAGCCAGACCGCAATTCAAGCAACACTCCAGCAAATTTGGGGTTATTCCAGCTTTCGCCCTCCCCAGGGTGAAATTGTTCAGTGTTTATTGCAACAACGCGATGCGCTGATTATTTTGCCCACTGGCGGCGGCAAATCGGTTTGCTTCCAGCTTCCGGCGTTGATGCAGCCCGGTTTAACGCTGGTCATATCTCCGCTCGTCGCCTTGATGGAAAACCAGGTGCAGGAATTGCATCAGCGCGATCGCCGCTTTCAACAATCCGTGGCGCTGCTGCATAGTGAACTGGGGCGATCTCAGGCGAACAAAACCCTCTGGGCACTGGAGCATCAGCGGTTGCGCTTACTCTATCTCTCACCAGAAACGTTGCTGAGTCCAGCAGTTTGGGATCGCCTGTGCAAATCAGAGTTAAAAATTAATCGGCTAGTTTTAGATGAAGCTCATTGTTTGGTGCAGTGGGGCGACACGTTTCGTCCAGCATATTATCGGTTGGGAGCGGTGCGTTCAGCCTTATTGCAGGCAAAACCAACGGGCAGCCAAATTGCCATTGCTGCGTTTACCGCCACGGCTGATCCGCAAGCGCAGCAAACGATTCAGCGAGTTTTGCAACTGAATCAACCCCAAATCTTTCGCCAAAATCCTTATCGTGCCAATCTCAACCTGAATGTTCAAATCGTGTGGACACCGCGCCAACGACGATCGCGCTTGCTGCAATTCGTCCAGGCGCACCCCAACCAATCCGGTTTGGTGTATGTGCGATCGCGCCGGGAAAGTGAAGAACTAGCGGACTGGCTGACCCAACAAGAATTTTCCACAGCCGCCTATCATGCCGGATTGTATGCGGGCGATCGTCGCCAAATTGAGCAAGATTGGATCGCCAATACCTTACAATTTGTCATTTGCACGAGCGCGTTCGGCATGGGCATTAATAAACCAGACGTGGGCTGGATTGTGCATTTCCATGCGCCGCTGTTGCTCAGTGAGTACGTCCAAGAAGTGGGACGCGCCGGACGAGATGGTAACCCTGCCGATGCCCTCACCCTGATCAGTGAACCGACCGGGTTGCTTGACCCACAAGACAAACAGCGCCGACAATTTTTTGAAACCCAAACCCAAAAGCAATATCGCACTGCCCAAGAACTCGTTCGCAAGCTGCCCCTGCAAGGTGAGGTTTTTGCCGTTAGCAAACAGTTTCCCGGAAGCGCGATCGCCCTTTCCCTATTGCATCAAGCTAACTGTTTAGAGTGGACAGATCCGTTTCACTATGCGCTTCAGCCCGGAGCGAAATCGCCAAAATTTAGCCAGTCTAACATCGTCGCCGCTCAGCAAATGACCGACTATTTGCATACCAAAGCCTGTCGCTGGCAGTTTTTGCTCAACGCTTTTGGGTTCACCCGCGAAGCCCAAACCCTCCGCTGCGGGCATTGCGATAATTGCCAGTGATCAGCGATCGCCCATCACTGGCAATTTTTCAACAATTTAATGAGTCGAAACAGTCAGGCTCGAAGGGTTAGCGCGATCGCCCTTTAATCGAACGCCGCGATCGTTTGCCTCTAGGTGCCGCAGGATTTTGTAGATCGTTTCGATCTCGTCCGGTGCGCCTGCTTTCGCCGCTAACTCGGTTAACGAGATTGATTGACCTGCATCCTTAAGGGCTGCGATCGCCCTTGCTTGCAGATCCAACACCGAAGCCGCCGCTTTTTTACCCGCTTCCACTCCCGGCTGATGGTAAGCGTTGACATTTACCAAGGACGCATATAATCCCACAGCGCGTTCATAAAGGGCAATCAACATCCCCACGGTGTAGGGGGTTACTTCGGGAATGGTGAGTGCGATCGAGTCGCGACGATTATCGTATAGGGCGCGGCGTGTGCCTTGCAGTAATCCAGAAAGATAATCACCTGATGTGACTCCCGGTTCCACTTCCATGGAGCCGCCTTCCCGATCTTTTAGCACTTCAATGAAGGTGGCAAAAAAGTTGGGTACTCCTTCCCGTAGCTGCTGCACATAGGCGTGTTGGTCGGTGGAGCCTTTGTTGCCGTACACCGCGATTCCCTGGTTAACGACCTTGCCATCCAGATCCGTTTCTTTGCCCAAAGACTCCATCACCAACTGCTGCAAGTAGCGCGAGAACAGGAGCAGGCTATCTTTGTAGGGCAAAATCACCATATCTTTTTCGCCCTTGCCGTTTCCGGCATAGTACCAAGCGAGGGCAAGTAAGGCGGCGGGATTTTGCTTCAGGTCAGGAATGCGAGTGACCCGATCCACATCCTTTGCTCCTTGCAAAATGGCGCGGATATCGATGCCCTGCAAAGACGCTGCTAGCAAACCGACTGCGGAGAATTGAGAGGTGCGTCCGCCTACCCAATCAAACATAGGAAACTCGGCAACCCAGCCTTCCATGCCGCCTAATTCATCTAGCTTACTGCCCTGCATGGTAATGGCAACGGCGTGTTTAGGAAAGTTCAGGCGTTGCAGTTCGTAGGCACGTTTGACTTCCAACATTCCATTACGAGTTTCGGGGGTGCCGCCAGATTTGCTGGTGACGATGACGAGGGTGCTTTTGAGGCGATCGCCCAGTTTGCCCAACACTCGATCAATCCCAGCCGGATCGGTATTATCGATGAAGTGAATCCGTAGCGGGGAATCAAGCGGCGATAGAGCCTCAGATACAAACTGAGGTCCTAATGCAGAGCCGCCAATGCCAATGGAAAGAATATCAGTAAAGTGGGTAGCTTCAGGCGGAACAATTTCGCCCGCATGAACGCTGCGGGCAAAGGCTTCAACCCGCTGTAACGTTTCGGTGATTTCCTCACCCAATGAGGGTGGAGCCAGATCGGGATCACGCAGCCAATAATGACCCACCATGCGGTTTTCATCGGGGTTGGCGATCGCGCCGCCTTCCAACGCCGCCATAGCTTGAAAAGCTTTCTCAAATTTAGGTTTGAGCGTTTCTACGAGCGAGTCTGTAAATCGCATCCGGCTAATATCCAGATAAAGCCCTAACCCTTCGTGGTAATAGAGCCACTCTTCGTAACGTTTCCAAAGTGCTTGAGTGTCCACATCTTTACTTACACTTGCAACCATAATGACGCTACCAAATTGTTTCAAAGTGTTCGACCAATCAGTCTACTGTTCTACTGTTCTTGCCCACGATAGAAGGAATACAGTATTGCAGAGTATTTAATCCGCGATTACCAGACTTTACCAGGGTAATCTAAGCGATGCGCTAAGTCCATTTTGCGAACTTCCTAGGATTATTGTTATGTTCTGCGATACATCTTTCGCGGAGTCAGGTTTGCAGTTGGGCGGCACAGAGCGCTGAGCCAAGCAACCCCACACGCGGATTTAGCACCACATGCACCGGAATTTGGGCGATCGCTTTACTGACGCGCCCTTTGTCATTAAACGCTTCTAAAAAATCACCCCGCTGCATCAAAACTAGGTTTTTGGCAGCAATGCCGCCTGCAATGTAAACTCCCCCATGAGGCAATAGCTTCAGGGCAAGATTTCCAGCCTCCGCTCCGTAGGCGCGCACAAACAAATCCATCGTTTCCTTGCATAAATAATCTTGGTTGTCTTGAGCATGGCGAGAAATTTCTAAGGGCAAATCCACGGTTTTTTCTTCTTTGCCGCACTCCTGTTGCCAGGTGTTAAAAATTTCAGCCATTTCTGGCGAATCTTCAGCGATGCCCCGACTTCTCATAAATAGATAAATTGATTCAATCCCCATACCTGATACCACCCGTTCGACCGACACGCGCCCCAAATCATATCGCTCTTTGAGGAAGCGCAAAAGCTGATATTCCAGTTCAGAGCGGGGGGCAAAGTCAGTGTGTCCGCCTTCGGTGGCACACACCCGATCGCCACCCCGATGGGGGATCACATAGCCCTGCCCTAGCCCCGTGCCAGCCCCAATGACCGCGATCGCCCCTGTGGGATCAGGCTCACCCGATCGCAAAGTGCAGATATCTTCGGGCGGCAATGCCAGCACCCCATAGCCCACGGCAGCAAAATCGTTAATCAGCGACACTTGGGGAATTTGCAAACTTCGCTGCAAATCTTCTGCCTCTAAAACCCAGCCTAAATTCGTCAGCTTTGAGGCATGGTGAACAATCGGTCCCGCAATGCCAAAACAGGCGCATTCAGGCAATAGCACTTCACCCATCACATCCTTGACTCGGCTCATAAACAGCCGCACCATTGGCACCAAGTCAGTAAAATCGCGGCTAGGATAGGTTTGCTCGTAGAGTGTTTTTAAGGCAGGCAATCTTGCGGACTCTGTTTGCTCGGCTTGCACTAAACGCAAAATCGTTTTTGTACCGCCAACATCTCCAGCCAGCAAGATTGTCATAATTGCTATCCACTCTGCTCATATTACGTTTTCAATTTTGCGTTGCTTTGGGCTAAGCGTCATCTCCTTTTTGGAAAATGCAATAACTTAAGCCATAGCAGGCACTTTTTCAGGTGGCTTAATTTCGTTAGATAGTGGCTGTCCTTGGGCAAATTCGGTGATGCTTGCCAGGGTCGTTTGAGAAATAGTGCCGATCGCTTCTTGGGTAAAAAACGCTTGATGCCCCGTCATAATCACGTTTGGAAACGACAGCAGCCGATCGATTTGGTCATCCTGCATAATCTCAGAGGATAAATCTTCAAAAAACAGATCAGATTCTTGCTCATACACATCCAAGCCTAGCGCGCCGATCTGTTTGGATCTCAATCCTGCAATCACCGCTTGCGTCTCCACCAAACCGCCCCGGCTAGTGTTGATGATCATGACACCGGGCTTCATTTGGGCGATCGCGGCTTCGTTGATCAGATAATGATTTTCGGGCGTGAGCGGACAGTGAAGCGAAATCACATCCGACTGGCTAAATAACTCTGGTAAAGTCACATACTTGCCGCCCATTTCACTCTCAAACGTTGGATTGGGATATAGATCATAGCCGAGCAGCCTACAGCCAAAGCCATGAGCCATAATTTTGGCAAAAATCTGCCCAATTTTTCCGGTGCCAATGATGCCTACGGTGCGATCGTGCAAATCTACACCCATCAACCCATCCAGGGTGAAATTGTTGTCACGGGTACGGTTATAAGCCCGATGGATCTTGCGATTGAGGCATTGCAGCAGCGCCACAGCATGTTCTGCCACAGAGTAGGGCGAGTAGACCGTCACTCGCACCACTTGGATGCCCAATTCAGCCGCAGCCTTTAAATCTACATTGTTGTATCCGGTGCAGCGCAGTGCAATTAATTGAGTGCCACCCGCCGCCAAAATTTTTAAGGTGTCGGCGGTGGCTGCGTCATTTACAAAAATGCAGACTGCCGCACATCCAGCCGCAAGCGCAGCGCTTGCAGGATTCAAAAGGGTTTCATGAAATATCAGTTCATGCCCATTGTCAACATTGGCATCGGTCAGAAATTGGCGATCGTAGGATTTGGTGCTAAAAACGGCAACTTTCATGACTTAAACCTCTTAGCAAAAAAAGCACTGGTTCAAAACTTACCTCATCGGCACATTTTTCGCAGTGTCGCTCGACTCATAGGAACAATAATTGGGTTGTGTTTTAGAGGTGCGGAAATGAGTGAGACTCAAGCAGAGTGTTGGCTTATGTGCTGTCAGATCACAAAAACACAGCATTTATGGAACTTAAGGCTCTATCCGCACCTGTTTCAGGAGGGTTTGTTGTTGTTCTCTAAAAGCCGATGGTGGGATTTGAACCCACGACCGCTCGATTACGAATCGAGAAACGATCCTTATCCTATAGGGATTTCAGCGTTTCTCTCTAAGATTTACCCCAAATTTACCCCAGTTGATAAAAGTTCGAGTATTTTTGACTGTTTTTGGGTGAAATTGGTGGCGGATACTAGATAAGTCATCCCTAGAAAATTCGACAGTGCTTTATAAAAGCATTGAATGGAAAAGCCAAATTATGCCAATTTACAGCAATTTTCGGATTGGTAAGCTACAGGAGTAACATCGAAAAATAGCTTGTTCTGACAGATCTTGTGGCTTATTCGAGCGGCAACCGCTGTAACTCTCTAACTTTATAATCCCTCTTTTTTACTAGATCCACGCTTCTTTAGCGCACAATCAAAACACTGAACAATGTGAAGATTTGAGGAATGGTAAGATGCCACCATTCTCGTGATTGACTTCCTTCAAAGGGATAGAATCGATCGCAGAAAGCCCTGCCTACATAGATCGCTGGTAGTTCTGTTCCGCTTATTTAACGATGACTCCACCAATGAAAATACTAGTCACAGGGGGCGCTGGCTTCATTGGCTCCCACCTAATCGATCGCCTCATGACAGAGGGGCACGAAGTCATCTGTCTGGATAACTTCTATACGGGGCGTAAAAGCAACGTGCTGAAGTGGATCGGGCATCCCTATTTCGAGTTGATCCGTCACGACATTACCGGGCCAATCCGCCTTGAAATTGACCAAATTTACCACCTTGCCTGTCCCGCTTCTCCCGTTCACTATCAATACAATCCCGTTAAACCATTAAAACGAACGTGATGGGCACCATGCATATGTTGGGTTTGGCAAAACGGGTGAAAGCCAGATTTCTGCTGGCATCCACCTCAGAAGTGTACGGCGATCCAGAACTTCATCCCCAGTCTGAGGAGTATTGGGGCAACGTGAATCCGATTGGGATTCGCAGTTGCTATGACGAAGGTAAGCGTGTGGCAGAAACCCCTGCTTTTGATTACCACCGTCAAAATGATGTGGATATCCGAGTCGCTCGTATTTTCAACACCTATGGTGCGCGAATGCTGGAAAATGATGGGCGCGTGGTCAGCAATTTTGTAGTGCAAGCGCTGAGTGCCACACCGCTCACGGTCTATGGCAATGGCTCTCAAACCCGCAGCTTTTGCTATGTTTCCGACATGGTGGACGGGTTGATTCGCTTGATGAACAGTTGCCACACCGGACCAATTAACCCGGGCAACCCGGACGAATACACCATTCTTGACCTGGCTCAAATCATTCAGAAAATAGTCAACCCAGAAGTCGCAATTCAGTTTGAGCCACTTCCTCAAGATGATCCGCGCCGCCGTAGACCCGACATTCATAAAGCGCGATCGCGGTTAGGATGGCAACCGACTGTGGCGCTATCGCAAGGATTGCAAGCCACAATCGCGGATTTTCGATCGCGGTTAGAAACTACTCCTTGTACTGATACCAACCGTATTTGGACAGTTCAGTCTTAATTAGTTAAGATTTCTGGTCAGTGGGGAACAGCGAGTTGCAGAGGGTGTCAAATTGAGCGGCTGAACAGCCTATTTCTGTTTGTTACTTTAAAAGGACTTTTTCATGCATGTTTGCGTTGTCGGCACTGGGTATGTCGGTTTGGTCACAGGGGTTTGTCTTGCCCACATTGGACATCAGGTCGTGTGTGTTGATAGCAACGAAGAAAAAGTCAGGCTGATGCAGGCTGGAACGTCGCCTATCTACGAGCCGCAGCTATCCGAGATGATGCAGGCAGCATTGGACGCTGGCAGAATTGAGTTCACCACTGATTTAGCGGCAGGCGTGGCACAAGGGCAAATTGTGTTTATTGCCGTAGGCACTCCCGCCTTACCTAACGGTGAGAGCGATACGCGCTTTGTAGAAACCGTGGCGCGAGGGATTGGCAGCCACCTGAACGGTGAGTATAAGGTAATTGTGAATAAGTCTACGGTGCCGATTGGCTCTGGTGATTGGGTGAGAATGCTGATGTTAGAAGGCTATGCCCAACGGCATTTGACCACTCAAGTGGCGGCGCGACTGAGTGAAAGTGGCGGCAACTCCACAGGAAGCATTGCCACAGCCG
>CASBQE010000130.1 GCA_949127665.1 Synechococcales cyanobacterium PMM_0083 | reverse complement strand
TGGGTAGGGGCGAAGCATTCGGGCAATAATCCCTGTAAACCACACAATTTCCGACCGAATGCTTCGCCCTTACGGGGATATGGTCGGCGATCGCGGTTTGTGGGGCGATCGCGGGGAATATGATGGGCGATCGCTCCGCAATCCCTAGATGGCAAATTCATCGGTTGATCGCCCTGAGTTTTGCTAAAGTGGCAGGGACATTGCCCGTTCAGCTTAGTGAAACACTCATGGTTGCCCAGAAAACAAAGTCCCCTCTTCTGCTAACGGCTGGAACCGCTGCATTGCTGATCGCTGGTGGCGGTGGGGCGTATTGGTACTTATCTCAGCCCAAAGCCGCACCGGAAGATCTGCCAGTGGGTGCAGAGGTGATTCCGCAAGATGCCCTGATTGCCATTTCGGTGACCACCGAGCCGGGGCAGTGGCAAAAATTGCGCGAGTTTGGTACGGTTCAAAGTCAGGCGGCATTTGATAAAAGTCTGGCAGAGGCACGCGATCGCGTTCTGACTGCAAACGGATTTGACTATCAGAAAGATATTCAGCCGTGGGTCGGTGGAGAAGTCACCGTGGCGTTTTTGGGTCCGAAAGCTCCCGTCACTTCTCCTGCGATTCCGCCCAATCAGCAGTCGATTGTGGTGGTGCTGCCGATTCGCGACCCGCTCAAGGCAAAGCAGATTTTAGAGCAGCCACGCTCTCAAGGCGGCAAGCTGATCAATCGTACCTACAAAGGCTTTGAAGTTAAGGAAACCCAGGGAACGGCGCAGGCGTTTTCGGCAACGGCGATCGATGGCAAATATCTTTTAGTCACGAACGATCCTAAAGCCACCGATCGGGCGATCGATGCGTATAAAGGGGAAGCCACCCTGGCAAAAACTCCGGGCTATAACCAGGCGTTGGGTCAAGTCAAAGTGCCTCAGGCATTTGGCAAAGTATATGTAAACCTGCCAGCGGCGGCAGCAGTGACGGCGGCAAATACGGGGCGATCGCTCTCTCCGCAAAACTTGGAGCAACTCCAGCAAAATCAAGGGGTTGCTGCCACGGCAACGTTGGAACCAGAGGGCATCCAGCTAAAAAGCGTGTCTTGGCTGAAACCCGACAGCACTCGCAAGTTTGACGGCAAAAACACCGCATCCGTCATGCCAAGTCTGCTACCTGCGGACACGATTGTGATGGCATCGGGCGGCAATTTGAAGAAGTTTTGGCAGGATTATAGTCAAGGCGCAGCGGCAAATCCAGTCACGCCGATCAATCCAGAGGTGATTCGGTCGGGGATCAAATCTACGGTGGGCATGGATTGGGAGCAGGACTTTTTACCTTGGATGGATGGGGAGTTTGCGATCGCCCTTGCTGCTGCACCTGCGGGGGCTTCTGCCAGTCTGCCATTTAGCTTGTTGATTATGACGAAAGCTAGCGATCGCCGTGCGGCTGAAGCCACTTTGAAGAAGCTAGATGATGCTATGGTGGAGCGCTATAAATTTAAGGTTGCGGAAACTGATGTTGCGGGCAAGCCGGTGACTGCTTGGACAGTGCCCCAAAGCGGAGCCGTAATCAATCGCGGCTGGTTGGATGGAGACATCACCTTTCTTTCACTAGGCGCACCGATCGCCAGCGCGATTGTGCCCCGCCCTGGGAAGCCTTTAGCCGACAGCGACGCATTCAAAAAAGCGATCCCCGCTGAGCTAGACCCAAACAACGGGCATTTTTATCTGAATGTGGATGAGGCAATTAACGCCAAAAAGTTTCCTATTTTGCAACTGCCACCCGGCAACCGAGAACTGGTTGCAGCCGTGCGGTCGATTGGGGTTACGGCGGCGGTGAGCAGCGATCGCACCACTCGCTACGATCTGTTTGTGGGTCTGCAAAAAGCGGGAAATCCGAAACCGCTGTCTAGTCCCATAGTTCCGCCGATATCGCCAAGCCCGACTCCAGTTGTGCCGCCACCGCAATAAACAGGTCAGAATCATCTAACCCTGTCCGTATCGCAGTCAGCATCGTAGGATAGAGAGATAAGAACGATCCGCTTTAAGATTTTTGTGGAGAACGCGAAATGGATTTGGTTAAACTGCAAGGCGTTTTAGACAATGCTTCCTTCGCAGTGCTATTTATCACAATGTTGGTTTATTGGGTTGGGGCAGCATTTCCGAACCTACCCTATCTAGAGATCGTGGGCACTACTGGAATGGCGATCGCCAATCTTTGCATGGCGGCACTGTTGGGTGCGCGCTGGCTAGAAGCTGGATATTTTCCCCTGAGCAACCTCTATGAATCCCTGTTTTTCCTGACTTGGGGCATTACCACAATGCATTTTGTGGCAGAGCGCATGAGCCGCAATCGCTTGGTAGGTGTGGTCACCGCGCCGATTTCGATGGGCATTGCTGCTTTTGCCACGTTGACATTGCCCACGGAGATGCAAGCCTCTGCTCCATTGGTGCCAGCGCTCAAATCTAACTGGCTAATGATGCACGTTAGCGTGATGATGTTGAGCTACGCCACCTTGATGGTGGGGGCGCTGCTGTCGATCGCGTTTTTGGTTGTCACCCGTGGGCAGGCGGTCGAGCTAAAGGGAAGTTCCGTCGGCACGGGCAGCTACCGCGATCGCAAATATCAACTGCGAAAAGCGGGTGAACCCATCGGCGAGATCTTGGGATCGGAAATGACCGCTGCATTTTCTAACAATGGCTCTGTTGCTGTAATGTCGCCCCCCGCGATCGCGGTCACTCTTTCGCCTCAGCGACTCAGTTTGGCAGACACCTTAGACAACATTAGCTATCGCATGATTGGGCTGGGGTTTCCGTTGATTACCATTGGCATCATTGCCGGAGCCGTCTGGGCAAACGAAGCGTGGGGTTCCTACTGGAGTTGGGACCCAAAGGAAACGTGGGCGCTGATTACTTGGTTAGTGTTTGCCGCCTATTTGCACGCTCGAATTACCAAAGGATGGCAAGGTCGCCGTCCGGCATTGCTGGCAGCGGCGGGTTTTCTGGTGGTTTGGGTCTGCTACTTGGGCGTAAATTTGTTGGGTAAAGGGCTTCATAGTTACGGTTGGTTTTTCTAAAATGGATGAGTTTCAACCCTTGGATAATGATGAAGTGCTGTTTGTCAGCTTGGGTCGGGTGCTAATGGCAAACCCGACTTTTAAAGTTGGCGAATTTTTAGATGCGCTGGCACAGGCAGTCAGCGATCGCGAAAATGATTGGGTCGAAGAAAACGAAGGCTGGTTTAACGATGGCTTAGAATGTCAAGCCCTGCGGTTTAGCGGTCAGGGCTGGCAGCGCGGTCGAGTTCGCATTCGGCTAGAATTTTCGCCGGACAGTCCCAAAGCGCGACTGCCTGAACGACGCATGAATGAACAGCCCCGCCGACTAGGAAAATTGGAGCCTCGCTCTGATGCTCCCCCACGGCTTGATCGCGATGATGTCTATCAGTCAGGGCGATCGGAACCAAATCTGGAAGACTTTTACGGTAGCCCCGATGATGATTACTAGCTCCTAGCTCTGTCTTAAATGAGTCACCTTGCCGCAGAAAATTCTCTTCCGACTTGGACAGTTCTGCACGCTCATTTCCATCAAAGCCTCAAAAAAAGACTTTTGTTACAGCGGGGATCGCGAGTTTTAGTGGCAGTTTCCGGCGGGCAAGATTCCCTTTGTCTGGCAAAGCTGCTGCTAGATTTGCAGACAAAATGGGACTGGGAACTGGCGATCGCCCATTGCGATCATCGCTGGCGACCAGATTCAGCGGCAAATGCTGTGTTTGTGCAAAACTTGGCGCATCAGTGGCAGATTGACTACTTTGAGCAAACGGCTGAAGTGGTTCTATCCAGTGAAGCAGCGGCGCGTGAATGGCGATACCACAGCTTGATGCAAATGGCTCAGCAGCAGGATTACGACACCATCGTCACGGGGCACACGGCTAGCGATCGCGCCGAAACACTGCTCTACAACCTGATGCGCGGCAGTGGTGCAGATGGCTTGCAGGCTTTGACCTGGACGCGATCGCTAGCTGAAAACCTTCAGCTAGTTCGTCCCCTTTTAAGCGTAACCCGCGCCCAAACTGCCCAGTTTTGCCAAGAAATGGGACTGACTATTTGGGAAGACACTACGAATCAAAGCCTAGAGTTTGCCCGAAACCGCATTCGTTTAGAACTAATTCCCTATTTGCAAGCTCACTTTAATCCTCAAGTGGAGCAGGCGCTAAACCAGACCGCAGAATTGCTGCAAGCGGAGGTGGAATACCTGGAAGCGGAAGCCAGTCAGTTGCTTGAACGGGCAGAGTGGAGTATTAAGGGTCAATCTTATCGATTCAATCGGCGAATCTTACAGGCGGCACCGATCGCAATCCAACGCCGTGCTGTTCGTCAACTGTTGCAGCAGAGTTTGCCGGAAGCTCCGAATTTTGAACAGATTGAAAAATTAGTTGGGCTGATTTCAGCGCCCAATCGATCGCAAACCGACCCATTTCCAGGAGGCGCGATCGCTCAGGTAGAAGGAGATTGGATCTGGCTACGGAGTGCTAATTTTACGGATTCGTTAAGCTGCTAATCACTTGGCGGATTTCAGTAATTGCTTGCTGTTGAGAGTCGGCTGCTTCTTGTCCCTGTGCCATGCTGCCCGCGATCGCTTCCAGTTTTTGGCGCATCCCATCGGTCGTATCCTGCACGGGCTGAAGCATTTCTTGATAAGTTGCCACTTTCCCGACCACTTCAGAATCAGCTTTGCGGCGATTTAGGAGTTCATCTTCCAGCCGCTTTAACTCGGTGCGTTTAGCTTCTTGATCAGTGACTTGGTTGTTTACAATATTTTCTGTCTGCTGAATTGCCGCTTGTATTTGCGTAATCTGAGTTTCGAGTGCCTGTAGCTCATCGGCTTGCTGCTGGCGTTGGGCATCAATTTGAGTCAAGATTGGCTCCAGATCAACCACGTTCGCACTGGACTCTGGGTCGGCGATTCCTTGGCGGCGGCGAAGAATTGACTGGTGTTGGTTGAGAAACGCTTTCCGCTCTTGCAGGCTGCGACGCTGCCCAACCAACGTTTCGTACAACATCTGATACCCATCTTGCTCGTCCGACAGCTCATTTTCTAAATTGAGGCGATCGTACTCATTTGCCGCATCAATTTTGGCTTTGATGCCGTCAATTTCCTGCTGTTTCGATCGCAGCTCTTCTTCTTGGCTTTCCACAAAGCTTTCAAGCTTCAACAGTTCGTTTTCCAGGTCTTGAACCACCTTTTGCAGGTCATCTACTGGCATTTTTTCCAGCGCTTCTACATCCACGTAAAATCCAATCTTCACGCGGTCAGAGGTTGCAGCCAATCGGTAGACTTGCTGATGCAGTTCATCATGGCTTTGAAGCTGACTAGAAAGCAGCCTCGCATAATCCTGCTTGCCAATTAGAGCAGTCTGCTGGGCTTTTAATTCTGCTTTGGCTTGCTCTAAAGCGGTTTGAGCTTGGTGCCACTCTTGCCAGCGATCGCGAATATTTTGCGCCTGCTGTTCAATTTCATGAGTACTTTGACCAATCTGCGATCGCTGCTGCTCTAAAGTTTGCCAATATTGGTTTAGCCGCTCTTGATGCTGAGATAAAATTTCAAATGAGGCATTCAGCGACTCTCGCACGGGTTCTACTGGAGATGCCCCTGTTAACCGATTTAGCACTTCATGCAGCGTCCGCGCCTTATCGTCATCCAGCACCGCAGATTGCTGCATCGTTGCCTGTTGTTCCTCCATCCGGCGCGTCTCACCCCGGAGATGATCCCAAGCACCTTCTAATTCTTGGCGAGTGCGGTCATAGGCTTCTTTTTGCCGATTAATTTCTTCTTGCGAAGCAGTAATTTCTTGGCGCTGCTGCTCCATCTGCTCAAAGTCTTCTTCCATTTGCTGAAGCTGCTCCCGACGGGCTTCCATCTCCATTTCCCGACGGTTCAGCTCTTGACTTTGATAAGTCAGCGATTGCTTCCACTGCTCGATCTCTTCTTCTTGAGTTTTAAACTTTTCCTGCAAGCGAGAGAAGTTTTGCAAGATGCTAACTAAAGGGCGACCGGCTTCTTGGAGCCGCTGCACTTGCCGATTAGCTGACAGATCGACTAGCACCAAGGCACCCGATCCATAGCTGTTCGCTTCATCCGACGGAATCACTTCATCTCCAGAAACTGACGACCAGTTCTGCTCTGATCGCTGACAGGCAAGCAGTCTAAGTTCGGCTTTGCCACCACCACCTAGCAACCCACCGCTTTTCTTTTGTACTTCTGCTAGATACAGCACGCCAATAATCCCCTTCTTTGTCTTTGCCAACCAAACCGACCAAATGCGCTAGCTAAACTCGCTAAACTAAGCCTAATTCACAAATTGCTTCATCAGCCTATTGACTCGCTAAACTTGCTAAGTTGGCAAACCCATCTACCCATAGATGCATCCCCACCGCTTTTTCGGTCGTGGCGATCGCCAAAGCATGAAATCCATTAGTCAAACGCAGCAAGTGATATGGCTTCAAAGCATCATGACGCAAATTCATTCGGGTAACCTGTCTGGAGTAACAAACCATAGAACAAAATTGCCTTACTAAACTATCTTGCCTAGCCCAATATTTGGCGTATCAAGAAGACTAAATACTCACTTGCATCAGATGACAATATCTTGAAAATATCCATACACATTCAATCAAGATTTATTTGACTAATTGGGTGGAAACCCAGATGAACATTATCGGTTGAAGAATTATGGCAATATGATGACATTTCGTGCTTAAGCAATTTGTGCCTGAACAAAAATAATATCCTAACAGGTACAAGCTGAATGGCATGGATAAATCATGGATGATTCGAGAGCAATCTGCCATGATTTAGCAGAATTAGCGATCAAACCCAGTAGATGTCATTCAGGGCATAATTGATGGCTCATCTTTCAGCTTTTGCCCTCTAACCTAACATCGCTTGTTAGATTTGCTAAAGAAATGTAACAGGTTAAGGCGCGATCGCTCTATTTATCTGTTTCTAGGTAAACCTTTTAAGAAAATAGCCAAACATTCATGCAGGGCAAACTCAGTGAAATTGATATTCGCAGTATTCTGCAACTGATTGAATTGGGGCAACGAACCGGAGAACTTTTCGTAGAAGCCTACCCCACTCAATCTGCTGCGGTAGACCCGGAGATGCCTCAGACGATGGGGAATCAAAATGCCGCTTCCAGTGAACAATTTTGGTTTGTGTTCTTTTTGAATGGGCAAATCATTTACGCGGCTGATCCCGATGCTCGATTGTTGCGCCTACGGGATTACCTTCAGCGTTACGGGGCAGAAAAAGCGCTAAATCCCTTGATGAAAGGGGCTATCGCCACTGCCAATGCGCCTGAATATAGCTATCTTTGGGCACTGATGGAAAATCACACCCTGACTCCTGCCCAAGGTCGCAGCATTATTCAGAGCATGATCCGCGAAACCTTATTTGATTTATTAAGCCTGCACCACGGCACCTTTATCTTTGAAATTGGGCAGCCCTTATCTCCCCAACTCACCACCCTAGAAATATCACCCTTGTTGACCCACACAATGAAACAGGTGCAGCGGTGGAAGCAGTTTTACCCCTATATCCATTCCACTGAGCAATGTCCCATAATTACAAATATTGGCGTTCTGCAGGATGCTCTATCTAACCGCACATTTAACAAACTCTCTAAGTTTGCGGATGGAAAAACCACTCTGCGGCAGATTGGCAGATACCTTAACCGTGATGTTTTGACGGTTGCTCAAGCAATTTATCCCTATATTCAGCAGGGTATTATTCAACTCACCAGTCCGGAGGTTGCAGTTCAAAATGTCCGTAAGGCGAATGAGTTGACGCGGCGATCAAACGAATACCCACACTCTAAAGTGCGATCGCCTAAAATCGTTTGTATTGATGATGGAGTGACCGTGCGGGAAACGGTGAAGCACATTCTGACTCAGCAGGGTTATGAGGCGATCGCGATCGGTGACCCACTCGAAGCGTTGAGCAGCGTTTTTAAAATCATTCCCGACCTGATTCTGTGCGACATCACCATGCCTGAGTTAGACGGCTATGAAGTGTGTGCAATGTTGCGTACCTCCACCCTGTTTCGCCAAACACCCATCATCATGCTCACGGGCAAAGATGGATTCATCGATCGCGTCAGAGCAAAATTAATTGGAGCCACCGATTATTTAACGAAGCCATTTGGTGAAAGTGAGTTATTAATGTTAGTCGAGAGCTACATCGGTTCAGGCTATGCTGAAGGTCAACAATCGTCAACTCAATCAACAGAAAACCCCAAAGATGGAGTACAACTTGAAAGAACAAAATAACTTCCATCTTCTCAACGCCACTTAACTTGATGAATGGGGGTACTTTAGTTAGTAGCAGTTAAGGTAAGCGGCAATTCGTTTCCGTTCACCTTTAAATCGGCAAACAGGTGGAAAGCATGAGTATAGTTCTGGTTGTCGAAGACAGCGTCACTCAACGGGAAATGATCAAAGACCTCCTTAAAGGAAGCGGTCTTGATGTTGCAGTCGCCACCGATGGCGTGGAAGCACTAGAGCAAATTGAAGGGAGTTGCCCCGACTTGGTTGTTCTAGATATTGTCATGCCGCGTATGAATGGGTATGAAGTGTGCCGTCGCCTCAAGGCTGATCCTAAAACCCAGAATGTTCCTGTAGTCATGTGTTCTTCAAAAGGAGAAGAATTCGATCGCTACTGGGGCATGAAGCAAGGAGCCGATGCATACATTGCCAAACCATTTCAACCTACTGAACTGGTTGGAACTGTTAAGCAATTATTACGAGGATAGAGGATGAGCAAATGGTAGGAATTCCAGACTTTCTAACGGGCAGAGGACACGATCAAGCACCCGAATTCCAGGAGCTTGAAAGTCCTGAAGGTGAACTGCATCTCCGGTTTTACGTCTCTTCAGGAACTGAATTTGCTCTGCCTGCCACTGGCATTAAAGAAGTTCTTTCTCCTCCCCCTGATCGAATTACTCCAATTCCGAACGTTTCGCCGTTGCTATTGGGTACGCTAAATGTGCGGGGTCGGGTGGTTTGGGTCGCCGATTTAGGGCAATTCCTCGGAGATTCCGTGCCACTCAATACCGACAGACCAGAAGTATCTGTGATTGCGGTGGAAGATCAAGATTTAATGCTAGGGCTAGCAGTAGATCGGATCGTTGGCATGGAATGGCTTGATTTGGAAGAAGTGCAAATGCCTCAAAATGTCCCTGATAGTGTTGCTCCATTTTTGCGAGGCGAATGGATTCTAGATAATGTAGCTACTAAATATCTTCGGTTGCTCGACCAGATCGCAATTTTACGGTCGGCACGGTGGGCAGCATAAGCAGGCGATCGCGTCATGGCAAAACAACAGCGTGAAATTGGAGGTTCGGTCTTACCAATCGAGGATAGTATAGATGCTATTCGTTTCATTCTGAGCCATCACGCTGGGAAGCCGAGGTTACCGTACTCAACAATCAACTGGGAGAAGGCACATGGGAACAGCGACTGAGTACGCACAAGAATATCAACGCGCTCAACTTGCCTACATGAACGGCAGCTACGACGACGCTGCTCAAATTGTTGATCGTTTAATTCAAGACTTCCCAGATGATCCAAGCGCCAGCTTGCTACGAGGGCACATTTACTGCTACGGGTTGCAGCAATACGACGTTGCCAAAGAGCAATATGAATCGGTGCTGCAATTGACTGACGATCCCGATTTCACCAATTATGCAAACCAGGGCTTGGAACATTTAAGCGAACAAAGGGGTAGCTCACCCCAGAATTTTGATGATTTCAACGTTAGCGCTGATCCGACCTTTCACGATGCTTTGGATGATGAAGGGTTTGTTGGCTCCTTCAACGCCCCTACAAATCTACAAAATCCCCCCGCACCTGACTCATTTGATAGCCTGACAGATGATGATATCTTGACAGATGATATAGACTTTGCCGCTTTTGATGATGCTTTTGACAACGATCGCTTGGGCGCTCAAGCAGATCCCCGATCAAACAGCGGGATGCAGTTTGATAATCCCTTCGGAGAAGAAAGCTTCGCTAGTGCGGATGAATCTACGCCTACATTTTCTGATCCGTTTGCTGTGGGAGCGAATAATGCTGGGCATAGTCTAAACGCAGCCACAACAAATCTAGATGCGTTCACGGCTCCTACCGACATGCCTAGCGATGATTACGAGCTAGACGCTTTCACTGACCAGCATGATTTTTCCCCAACTTTTGATGAGTTTAACGATGCGTTTGCACCCTTAGATCTGCCAGAGGATGCTCCCTATTCCCCGCCATTATCGGGTGGAGGGTTGAGCGATCGCCCTGCTGAAGCGCCTGGTAGCATTCGTGGCGGTCTACCCCATCCGGTTGGTGAAGATGACACTTTGTTTATGGGATCTGCTAACGCTTACGACGATGAAGAAGCTTCATTTAATCGAACTGATGAATCAGTGCCGATGAATGCTAACTACAGAATGGGCAATTCCGCTAGTGATTCTTATAGCAATTCGCTGAATGATTCCATCGGATCGACGGGTCAAAGTAACGTCGATTTCTTGGATGAATTCGATGAATTTGATGATTTGGGCAATCTATCTGATTTCGATTTGTCAGAAAATTCAGCCGGGTTCACCCGTCCAGCCGTTGGGGCTGACTTTGGGATGCCTTCTGCTGTGGAGGCACAAGATTCAGCTATGGATTTCACCTCACCTAGCGATCGCTCCTTTGTCAACGATGACGAGGTTTTCAACCTGACCAGCAGCACCGATCAGGTTCCAGCTTTTACCCAGCTAGATTCACAAAATCTTGAGCCAGCGGTGACTGTTGAACAAGGAATCCTTTCTCCCCTGGAAAATGCTTCCATTGCGACCAAACATTTGATTATTGCCCTAGCGGCTGGAATCTGTTCTGCGATCGGCGTTGCTGGCGTAAACTACACTGCCTCTAGCTTCTCTCAAGAAAATCCCGCTGTGGTTTCTCAACTCCGAAATACGGGCTGGCTGATGACCGGAGCCGCTGGAATTGCCAGCACTGCCGCAACATTTGTTTTAGGGCAAGTTGCAGCCAAACAAATGAAACGTTCCACGGATGACTTGCAAGCCCAGTTCAATTCTGTTTCTCAGGGCAATTTAAATGCCCGTGCCACCGTTTACGCCGAAGATGAATTTGGGGAACTGGCGACCGGGTTCAACCAGATGTCACGAGTGATTTTGACGACCACCAGTGAAGCCCAACGAAAAGCGGAAGAACAAGAACAAGCCAAAGAAGATTTGCAGCGCCAAGTCATTCGCCTGCTAGATGACGTGGAAGGCGCGGCAAGAGGCGATTTGACCGTGCAAGCAGAAGTCACTGCCGACGTGTTGGGTGCAGTTGCCGACTCCTTCAACCTGACTATTCAAAACCTACGGGAAATTGTGCAGCAGGTGAAAGTGGCAGCACGACAGGTCAGCAAAGGCTCAACTGATAACGAAATGTTTGCCCGCAGTTTGTCTTCAGATGCATTACGGCAGGCGGAAGAGTTAGCGGTCACCCTAAATTCCGTGCAGGTGATGACCGAATCCATTCAACGTGTGGCAGAAAGTGCCCGTGAAGCGGAACAAGTGGCGCGGTCAGCTTCAGAAACCGCATTAAGGGGTGGAGAGGCGGTGGAGCGCACTGTAGCGGGAATTTTGCAAATTCGGGAAACGGTGGCAGAAACGACCCGCAAGGTGAAACGCCTTGCAGAATCGTCCCAAGAAATTTCTAAAATCGTGGCGTTGATTTCACAAATTGCCTCGCGAACGAATTTGCTGGCGCTCAACGCGAGTATTGAGGCGGCTCGCGCTGGAGAGGCAGGTCGCGGTTTCGCGATTGTGGCAGATGAAGTGCGACAGTTAGCCGATCGCGCAGCCAAGGCATCGAAGGAAATTGAACAAATCGTTCTCCAAATTCAAGGTGAAACGGGATCGGTCATGACCGCAATGGAGGAAGGAACTCAACAGGTAATTGAGGGGACGAAGCTGGCGGAACAGGCGAAGCGATCGCTAGAGGATATTATCACCGTATCGAATCGGATTGACGTACTGGTGCGATCGATTACCTCCGATACGGTCGAACAAACTGAAACATCTAGGGCTGTGGCGCAGGTGATGCAATCGGTAGAACTCACCGCTCAAGAAACATCTCAAGAAGCTCAACGGGTATCTGGATCGCTGCAAAGTCTGGTAGGCGTTGCTCGTGACCTGCTCACCTCAGTGGAACGATTCCGGGTAGAAACGGTAGATCGGAAGTAAGACGGTGTTCAAACGCGATCGCTCATTCCTTACTAGATTTCAATTAATGTCAATTCTCAGCAGATCGGGTACATTGAAGCAATCCAGAGCATGGTTTCATGAAAATCATGAAATTAACGGTTACGTTTCTGACTCGTTTCCCTGGATGGTGACGCTGTTCAGCCAGAATTCTACTCAGCAAAATCTGGCATTTACTCAGTGCCTCAATTGTCTACATTGCCAACAGCAATGCGTTTTTCTAGTAACAACCCTCTCCGAAGGAATGGAGTACTGCCATGCAGCCTGATCAACAGCAGCGAATCATGGGCTATTTCATTGAGGAGGCGAAAGACCACCTCAATACAATCGAGCAGGGCTTGCTGAATCTCCAAGCAACCATCGAAGACTCAGAAACGGTGAATGAGGTTTTTCGGGCGGCTCACTCCATCAAAGGAGGTGCTGCCATGCTGGGGTTGGGGAGTATTCAGCAAGTCTCCCACAGCTTAGAAGATTACTTCAAAATTCTCAAAGAGACATCCATCCGCGTGGATCAAAAGTTAGAGTCTCTTTTCTTGAAGGTCTTTGATGCGCTTCAAGAATTAGTTGGGCAACTCCAAGGCTCCTTCGGCTTGACTGAAGAAAATGCCAATGTAGTGATCTCAGCCGTTGAGCCGATTTTTACTGAGCTAGAACAGCATTTATCTCAGCTTGCCGCCAACGCTCCAGCCGCATCCCGTGAACCCGTTGCTGCAACTGCTTTTGTCTTCTCTCATCACTCAGAAAATGCAGTCGAAGAATTGTTTAAAGGAAATGTACCTTCTCGCCTGCGTGAGATGCTGCAATTATTCAAACAGCCTGATACAGGGATAGCCACTCGACAACAGCTTCAAGAAATTTGTCGCAGTTTGGTCAGCATGGGCGAACAGTATGGCTTATCTGCTTGGTGCCATTTGATTGATACCGCTCGTCAAGCGATCGCGCATTCCGAAAATAGCTACCGTGTCCTTGCTCCAATTGTGATTAAAGACATCAAGCAAGCGCAAGAAATGGTGATAGCGGGTCGCGCTGGAGACATTATTCCCTGCGACCAACTACAACAACTTCTTCCGGCTGACTCTTTGACCGCCACAATGATCCAAGTCGATTTTGCAGATTTGCTTGCAGAAGTAGACCAAATGGATTTGTCAGAGTCTTCGGATGTGGATTTGACCGATTTTAACGAGGCAGAGCTTAATTTTGATCCAGATCTTTCTTCCTCGACTGATTTCTCTTTAAGCGGTTTAGAAGCGACAGAGATTGGTTTAGATTTAGGCAGTGATTTAACGACTCAACTGACGGATGACGACTTCGACACTCATCAGGGTCCTGAAGTGGGCATGGCAGAACTCAACACACTCGCAGATTTGTTTGAAGGAGAAATGCCAGATCTGGGATTGACCTGGCAAAAAGAAGAAATTCTTACCGATGACTCTGACCCATTTGCGACTGCCGATACCGCTCAAGCCTTTGATACCTCCAGTGACTTTTCTGACCTCCTGTTTGATGAAGAATCGCCTCAAACTCGTTCTTCTACAACTTCAGACGACGAATTGGATGATCTGTTCGGCGATGATTTCTCAGATAGCCTGGAAGCAGATGATGCGATTCGTGAAACCTTAGCGGAACTTTCCACAGGACTCCCTGCGGGAATCGCCCAAGAATCGCTGGCATTCCCTCTTGCCGAAAGTAGCCCGATTGACGCAGCCGATTTTAATGATTTGCTAACCATCACCTCGCCTAGTCCCTCTGATCGCTTGTCTACCGACTTAGATGATGTTTTTGAAGGCATTAGTTTAGAGGAAGACTTAACCGATAGCGATCCCCTATCGGATCTCGGTTTAGAGTTGGATTTAGAGATTCAAGATGCTGTAGATGACCGCGATCGCGGTTTGAGCGAAGTTCACAGCGATGATCTGGACTTGGTTGACGCTGACCTAAATAATCTGGCTGCGCCTGCTGTCATTCCTGACCCCTGGGGAGAACTAGAAACCCCGGAAGTCACAGGCGTTTCTTTAGAAGAATTTGCTTTAGAAGAACTGGCTTTAGAAGAAAATAGTCTAGATACCTTTTTACAAAGCCTACCTGATGAATCTGTTCTGGACATTGAAACAAACTTAGAAGCCGATCAATCGTCCGCTGAACAACAGATTGAAAGCCCTGAACCACTGGTTTCATTAGAAGCCATTCCCGACCCTTGGGGCGACCCCCAAGAAGCCCCTGATTTAGCGATCGCGGATGGCACAGATCCGCTTTCCGCTCCTTCTCTAAATGATTTTGATCTAGATCTCGAAGATTTCAATTTTGATCAGGCTGAAGAAACCTTAGATTTAACAGCGCGATCGCTTCAACTAGAAGAACCTCAACTTCAACTAGAAGAGCTTGAAGCAGATAGTTTTGGAGAAAGCAGCAACCAAGTTCTTGATGATCTTTTTGGTGATCTATCATCTGAACTGTCAGAGAATAATATCGAGTCTTCCCCTAATACTTCAGATTTATCCACAGCCGATTTTAATGAATTCTCAAATCTAGATTCGTTCCCAGCCAGCACAGCCAATGCATCGTTGCCCCAAGAGTCAACCTCTGAATTGTTGATAGAGGATGAGAACTCACTGAATTTTGATCTGTTCGATAATGCACTCATTGAAGCGGCTGAAATCGACGACGCACCTCTGAATACTCATGCTATTTCAAACCTTGCAGCGAATGATGATTTTGACTTAGAGATAGAAACTGCTTCTACAGATGAAGATTTCTTTGAGTTGACGCTTGACCAACCAGATACTATTCTCACCGATGAAACGGACGATTTGGATAATCTGTTTGGCGAGACTGAGGAAAATTCAGCAGAGCTGTTAGGGCTGCCGAACGAGCTTTTCTCTGAGCAACTGGATGGTTCTAGCGATGCCCCAAGCGATTTAGACGACTTATTTGGAGAAACTAATTCGTTTGAAAGTTCGGCAGACTTACTCAATCTCACCGAAGAAGCCATTTTAACAGACGAAATTATTCAGTTTGATCAGCCTCTGACAACTTCTAGAGATGAAGATCTCTTTGAGTTAACGCTTGACCAACCAGATACTATTCTCACCGATGAAACGGACGATTTGGATGATCTGTTTGGTGAAAGTCAGGAGAATTCAGCAGAGTTGTTAGGGTTGCCGAACGAGCTTTTCTCTGAGCAACTTGATGGTTCTAGCGATGCCCCAAGCGATTTAGACGACTTATTTGGAGAAACTAATTCGTTTGAAAGTTCGGCAGACTCACTCAATCTCACCGAAGAAGTGATCCTAACAGACGAAATTATTCAGTTTGATCAGCCTCTGACAAATTCAGCAAATGACGAGCTTTTGAGTTTAGATTTTGAATCTGATAAAATTATTCTTCTAGATAATGAAGGACAAATTGAGGAAGTTCTTGTTCTTGAGAATGAATTGATTATTACAGAACTTGAAGCAGAGGATGACCTGACAACTGGAGCGCTTCTAGCCTTTGAAGAACTGTCTCTCACAGACGAACCTCTAACCATTGAGAATAGTTCAAGTTTGGATGACCTGTTGGGACACGGAGATCCTTTCACGGGAGAATTAGATGATTTAGATAACCTGTTCGGTGAAAATGTTCTGTCAAGGGAGCGAGATTTAGATAGCAATTTGAATGATTGGTCAGGAGATGAGCTTTCGTTTGAAGATATCCAAGGCGAAGATGACCTTGCTGATTTTTCAGAAACCGAGCAGAGTCTAGAAGATTTAAGTTCGGATGAATTAAGTTTTCCTCCAAGCGAATTTTTAGATCTGGAAAGCCTGACAACAGATGAATTACTTCAAGACAATTCAGCTCTACCAACTGACACCTTCTCAGATTTAAGTGACCTTTTAGGGGACAATGACTTTTCGGGCAGTGAGCTTCCCACTGACGAGATCTTGCTCCTAACCTCGGATGATTTCACCAATTCTGCGCCATCATCTACCGATATTTTCTCTGATTTAGATAATCTTCTAGATAGCGATGATCTTTTGGACGATGAGTTTCTGAATGATGCTTCTTCAAATGCCGCGATCGCGTCCACGACATCGGATGACTTCGCTGATTTGGACAGTCTGCTTGATGATGAAGCATCCACTTCTGAGAATAACGAATTTGATGGATTAGAAGCGTTATTGGGCGGCGGCGCTGTTCTGGGTGCTGCTGGCGCGATCGCTTTTGCGAATGAGGAGATTGCAGCCAGTGGCGATCGCTCAACCGAAGCACTGGATGATTTCTCTGATTTAGAGTCTTTGTTAGGGGATGAAGTTGAATTGACCTCTGATGTTGGCTCAGTCATCAATGAGTCAGCGATCGACGGCTCTAATTTTGACGATCTTGATGACTTGCTGAACGATGCTGAGGAAAGGTTGGGCGGAGTTCCATCCATGAAAATTGTTCGGGGTAGCGCACCGCAGGCTCGACGAACGAACCGACCCACCCGTGGATTTAGTGAACAAACGATGCGGGTGCCAGTCAAACATTTAGACAACCTCAGCAACTTGGTTGGGGAACTGGTCGTCAACCGAAATAGCTTGGAGCAGGATCAAGAACGCCTACGTCAATCTTTGGATAATTTGCTGTTTCAGGTGCAGCAGTTGAGCGATGTTGGACAGCGGATGCAGGATTTATATGAGCGATCGCTGCTCGAAAGCTCCCTTTTTGCGAGTCGCAAAGGCTACCGGGCTGAACCGTTTCAATCTAGCTTTCGGCGAGGCGAAACGGTCGAAAATGACACTGCTCGTTCAAACGAAGTAGAATACGACCCCCTCGAAATGGATCGATTCACTGGCTTTCACTCTCTTTCTCAGGAAATGATTGAGTTGATTGTGCGAGTCCGAGAATCTTCTTCTGACATTGAGTTCATCGTTGACGAAACAGAACAGGTCACGCGCATGTTCCGTCAGGTAACGACTCAGCTTCAGGAAGGACTAACCCGTTCTCGGATGGTGCCTTTTGCCCAAACCGCCGATCGCCTCCCTCGTGCAGTTCGCGATATTTCGATGAAGGTCGGCAAACAAGCCGAGTTGGTGATTGAAGGACGAGAAACCTTGATCGACAAGATGATCTTGGAGCAACTCTACGATCCAATGACTCACCTGGTTAACAATGCAATCACTCATGGGATTGAGTCTCCAGAAGTCCGCAAAGCGGCTGGAAAGCCTGCGTCTGGGCGGATCACTATTCGGGCGTTTCACCAAGGAAACCAAACCATTCTTTCTGTGTCAGATGATGGCGCTGGAATTGATGTGGAACGGGTAAAAACTAAGGCAATTGAAAAACGATTGATTAGCCAAACCGAAGCCAGAGGCATTTCGCGATTGGATGTTTACGACATTCTTTTTCACCCTGGATTTAGCACCAAAGATCAAGCAGATGATTATTCTGGGCGGGGTGTGGGCATGGATGTGGTGCGGACTAGTTTAAGTGAGATTCGAGGGGTGATTAATACGGATTCCACACCTGGAAAAGGCACCACTTTTACGATTCGGTTGCCGCTGACGTTAAGTATTTCTAAAGCGCTTTGTTGCATTAGCGATCGCGCTCGGATTGCCTTCCCCATGGATGGGGTAGAAGATATGTTAGACCTACCCAAAGAGCGCCTTCAAACCAATGCCAAGGGGCAATCCTCCATTGCTTGGCGAGATACCGTTTTGCCAGTGCGACCCCTTGCCGAACTGCTTGGCTACAATCGCCATCTGGGTCGGGGTAACGTCTATGGCGGCAACCAAGAAGACGATATCGTTTCTGTTGTGGTGCTTCGCAGTGCTGGTAATCTCTTGGCGCTGCAAGTTGATCAAGTTTTAGGGGAACAGGAAATTGTCATCAAACAGCTTGAAGGTCCGGTTCCTAAACCAATTGGGGTGGCAGGTGCAACCGTCTTAGGGGATGGACGTATCATGCCGATCGCAGACGTGCTGGAACTGATTGATCTCTCAATGGGCAGAATTCGTCGTGATGCAGGTGGTTCACTTTGGGAGCAAAGCGACGATGGCATCGTTGTGGAAGCCCCTGTTGCGAAGGCGGAACCCATGGTGCTGATCGTAGACGACTCCATTACGGTTCGCGAACTGCTCTCCATGACTTTCAACAAAATTGGCTATCGAGTTGAGCAAGCGCGAGATGGACAAGAAGCTTGGGAGAAACTCCGTTCAGGGTTGCCTTGCGATATTGTCTTCTGCGATATTGAGATGCCTCGTATGGATGGGCTGGAGTTGCTGTCCCGAATTCAAAAAGATCCAAATTTGAAGCAATTACCGATCGCGATGTTAACCTCGCGAGGTGCTGATCGCCACCGTCAAATGGCAGCCACTTTAGGAGCCAGTGGCTATTTTACCAAGCCATATTTAGAAGAAGCTCTGCTGGATGCAGCACAGCGGATGCTAAAGGGTGAACGGCTGCTCAACAACGGCTAAGTTTTTACATTACATTGCCAGTCATTATGTCCCACGATCTCCGCTGGATTGCGCCAACTCCGCCAGAACCAGATTTTGCAGCGTTGGAAGTGCATCAACTCACCCACGAGTTTCATGAAGAAGTTCAGTATCGTCAGGAATTCGATCGCTATTGCCAGTGGTACTACGCGACTGCACGTAAGCACCGTCGTGAAGTTCAAAAAATGCAAAACGACCTAAATCTATTGGGCTGGTTTTGCCGAGGACTGGGGCGATAACGACTAAGCTGACATCCACTCAACCTGCAAAAAGCAGGGGTGTCAATCCCTGCTTTTTGCAAAGCTTTATGAGTTGTTAAGACTGCCACTGAAATGGCGACTAGCTGAGCATCACCGCTTAAACCCCTAGGCTTTTTCTAGTTCAAACGCTTGCAGATGCGCTTTAAATTTGGCTCCAAATTTGACTAGGTATGGAAAATTTGCGCTAACAGGTCGCCCTTTATATTCTTTGACGATTTGAACGACCTCGCCTTCTTGCCCTTGCAGATTAAACTCTTGACTGCGATGGTCTGGATGATGGTAAACAATGATCGGCTCGGCGACTCGAACGCGATCGCCTACTGAAAAAGATTCTGTATCAATTAGCATAATTTAACTATTCCTGAACAACCGCTATCGCCGCTGCTCATAGCGGTTACTACTGCCAGTTAGCGACAGCTTCTTTATCTTTGCACAAGAGCGTACCACCATAAAGGTGATTATGACTTTGGGGTTCGCTGTTCTGGGCGAGGTTGACTGCCCGGATAAACCTGTGACCAGATTGCAAAGCCACTACCAATTAACAGCGTGGCTAAGATCAATCCAATCCACAGCCATTTTTTTGTTTTTTTGCCCGCCCCTATCTGATCATCACCCCGTTCCTCACCCGTGCCTGCCTCTTGTAAAAGTCCGCGTGAAGATTCTGACCAGTCTGAATTTAATGAGGAACGAACTCCAGGAAATGACACATCCGGCAGCGGAGTAGAAACGTGACAATCCAATAGCACGACAGAGACATTGTCATGTCCATTATTTTGATTCGCCAAATCAACCCAAGCTTGGGCTGCTTCACTCAACAGTTTTTTGCCCCGGAAAACCTCACCCATAATGTCTAGCCAAGATGACTCAACCCAGCCGTTGTCGCTCAGTCCATCGGAACAAAGTAATAAAATACCGTCTTCTTCTAGCAAAAAGCGTTGAATGCTAGGACGCAAAAACTCTGAATCGCGGGTGCCAAGAGCTTGAATTAAGGAGCCAGAATCAGGGCGCTTTAACGCTTCTCGATAGAGCGATCGCCCCATCCGAACTTCTCTTGCAGCCACATCATCATCCACGGTCAACTGATGGCAGTAGCGTGGAGTCAGCCAGTAGGCGCGGCTATCTCCCACATTCACCAGGTAGAGTTCGTGGCTATTTTCTGCAACCTGCCCGGTCGATAGCAAAACCTGCTGAGGCAATTGTAGCGCCATGACCAGCGTTGTGCCCATGCGTCGCCTTGCCTCGCGCCCCTGCATATCGTTTTGGGCAGAGATCATGTCATTCATCACCCGAACGATCGCTTCAATTTGTTCGGCGACAACTTCAGGAGGCACAATGCTGTCCGCTGTTGCAACTTCCGTCAATAGCGCTTGAATTTGCAGCTTCAGCGATTGAACCGCAAGCTGGCTGGCAACTTCGCCGCCTTCATGCCCACCAATGCCATCGCACACTGCTACCAATCGAGGAAAAACTTGATCGTTTGTTTTCGTGCCATCGGGGTAACAGGTATCTTCATTGTGACCCTGTTGCGGTCCTGGATCGGTGGCGCTGGCAATTTGCAGCCGTAAAGGGAGTTGAGCCGTTTGTTCCAACAGCAGTTGGTTAAGCTGTGCCGCGATCGCTCCAATCTCAGCCTCCTCTTCATGCATTTCTCGACAGAGTTTTTGCAAAGGCTCTGCAATCTCTGGTTTTGCCTGATCTATCCAGCCCAACCAGACATTTGCTAGATCGGCTAACCCCAACATTGGAACTTCTAACGCCGCTTCATCTTCGGTGGCAAATAGCGCCTCATCAATAAAAAGCTGACACAAGCGCACCCGCCATCCTTCCACCCGAATATTATCGGCAGCCAGCAAACTGGCGCTGACTCCCTGTTCGGCTAAGGGACTCCACAGTTGTAATAGCTGCCATAACCAATAAACTTGACGGGCTGCGGTTGCTTGTGACCATGATTGAGCGATCGCGGGCAACAAATTACCCTGCTTATCTAAAGGCACATTTTCTAATAAGAAAATTTCGTCAGTAGGGCGATCGCCGATCTCAGTACACAGACCATGAACTTCGGGGATATGCAGCCGATAAGCATAGAGATACAAGTATGGCAATAAAGCATCCGGCAACTCTACTGTCGGAAAATCGGGCTGTAGACCGGGCTGCGTATCTAACCAAACTTGCGGAGCTTTAACAACATATCGTCCGCATACCTGGCTATCGGCAGGGATCTGGAGTACTGCTTTTCCCACCGCCCAAAGATAACGATAAACCAAAGGATTTTGGCAGTTTTTACAAACGCTACTGCCAAAATCATTCAGCGGGGTTGCACAGGTTAGATTAGAACAATAGATTTGGGGTTGGAAAGAACTCATATCACGACTGAAGGAGATGCTTAAAAAGAGGATGCCGACCTCAACCTAAGAGTATGACTCAACACGGCGGGAGCATGTCAACTTGGCAGATCGCCGAATCGCCTTCATCCCCTAGCCCCTTTTCCAAAATAGAAGAAGGAAACCCGGAATCGCAAAGTCTCTCTCCGCCCTGGGAGAAGGATAAAGTCGGCACATCGCGTTTTACAAGGTGGACTAATCATAACAGCCATTCTACAAATGTCTGGATGGAGAAATGGGAATAAAAGGTGTACTTGTGAAGCGTATGAAGCGTTTGGTTTGAGTCCTGAAATCAGCCTGATTCAGACAGCGGGCACAAATGAGTTGGATTTTCAACCTAGACTGCCAAGGAAGAGGCATCTCAAAAAGGTGTGTGCCTCCTTCGCAATCCTTTGTCGAGATGGGCTACAGTAGGAAAACACAGCCATCTTTAACGTAGGACACTAATGGCATCTTCTTCATCGATCGCGGTTCGAGAACTGCCGATTTTCCCATTGCCCGAAGTTGTGTTATTCCCAGGAAGACCACTTCCCCTGCACGTTTTTGAATTTCGCTACCGAATCATGATGAACACGGTCTTGGAAAGCGATCGCCGATTTGGTGTAGTCATGTGGGATCAAGCCCAAGGCAAACCCGCTTCCGTTGGCTGCTGTGCTGAAATTATTCAATTCCAGCGCCTGCCAGACGACCGCATGAAAATTCGCACTCTCGGACAGCAGCGTTTTCGTGTCTTAGAATATGTTAGAGAAAAGCCCTACAGGGTCGGCTTGGTTGAATGGATTGAAGATCATCCCCCGGAACAAAACTTAAAACCCTTGGCGGAAGACGTTTCACAACTTTTGCAAGATGTTGTGCGGCTGTCTGCAAAGTTAACGGGTGAACCCATTGAGTTACCCGACACCATGCCGCAGCTTCCATTGGAGTTGTCTTATTGGATTGCGAGTAACTTGTATGGGGTTGCCGAAGAGCAACAAGCCCTTCTAGAAATTCAAGACACTGCTGCCCGCCTTAACCGAGAGGCAGAAATATTAACCTCTACTCGTAATCACTTAGCGGCTCGCACGGTATTAAAGGACACTTTGGATGACACACTTCAGTAAAAGCTTGAAGCGAGACCTTCAAATTTTGAATGGAGCATTGTATAAATAGATAAAATCTTAAGTGTCTTTACCGAAATGTATGAGTGTTGAAAGCTACATTTGTGGGAAATACTGACTAAACCTTCAAAAAGTAGCAAATCGAGTAAAGATTCGACGAATACTCAAGGTATTGCTAGGCAAGTTTAATTTAGTGCAGGTAGGATTACGGCATAAAGCTCATTAATTCTTCAGCACAAGGTTGTTTATGCAGACGCTACTGATTCGTCCTCAGAAAACTTATATTGAAACCGCTGCTGTTTTGCAACCAGAAGGTTCGCTAAGCGATAACACCGTCATTGGGTTTCTCCAGCAAGTTAATGCTGCTGTGATGTGTGAAAAGCACTCCAGCGTAGTGATTGATCTGAATCAAGTTGGTTCAATTGATAGCGCAGGATTAATGGCGATCGTCAATGCTTTGAAGTTGGCTCAAACGGCTAACAAACGCTTTTGTTTATGTTCCGTTCCTCGTTCCGTCGGTATTGTGCTTGAGTTAACTCGGCTTGATAGCGTACTCGAAATTTTCGATAGCCTTTCTGCATTTAACTTGGCAGCTCAAGTAGTCGCCTAACAGGGCGTTCTGTGGAATGCTAGTCTGCTCGTGATGTTCCCAATTGGCAAGCTAAATGGGTCTAGCCATAATAGACTTAATCGGAAATAGAATAGTATGAGAAAAAGATAACGCCAGTCGAACGGAGTAAGCGATGTTGAACTACAGCAAAGTTCAAGGCAAGCCTTCCGTATTGCAAAGTCTCACG
>CASBQE010000129.1 GCA_949127665.1 Synechococcales cyanobacterium PMM_0083 | reverse complement strand
TCTACCCCAGCTGTTGTGGGCGAAAGGGTCACTCCGCGCACATCTCGATGATCTCTCAAAAACTGTATTGCTGCTTGTAAAGACTGCTCCTGTGTACTGGAATATACTGGCAGCACCTCCAAGAGTCGAAACAGTACTGAGCGTTGTCCTTTATAAAACTCCTGTAAAAAAGAGAAGTAATTCTGTTCGGTGTAGTGCAAGAGCGACTCACACTGTTCTAGAATTATCTGACCCCGTTCTACGATTACTGCTGAAATTGCTCCAAATCGTTGAGCAATACTTCCTTCGCTTTGAAAAGCAAAAACTACATCACGCAGTGTCATCAATAGAGAATCAGTGACGGATTGGGTCTGTAGACGATGACTGATTAGCGCTTCCCTGCCCTTCTGATGCATCTGCTGCATTTGTCTAATGAACATTTCTGCTAAGTATTACAGTTGTAGATAAGTTAGATTGAGGAATAGTTTAGCTGGACATCAACAATGGATGACTTTGGTAGCCCATTTCTCACAGGTTCAGCCCTCGAAGCCCTCTCAGAATGGAGTCATCTGCTCAAATCTTTTCAAGGCCGCATGGCTGAGCACTTTTCAAGGTCAGAGGTTCGTCAGACCGCCTATGATTACCTGCAAGCCCTACTCAGTCCAGTAGAACGTAAAAATGGCTGGCAGATGGCAGAACAAGTTGGACATCAGACTCCCTATCGATTCCAGCATCTGCTGGGGCGTGCCCGGTGGCAAGCAGATGCACTGGCTCACGCAGTCCGCCAGTATCTCATCGAAGCAATCGGAGCCAAGAACGGCATTTTAGCCGTCGATGAAACCGGATTTATCAAGCAAGGCGACCAGTCTGTTGGGGTGCAGGTGCAGCATTGCAGTTTGACCGGCAGACTGGAAAATTGCCAAGTTGGGGTGTTTCTAGCTTATGTCAGTCCTCACGGACACAGCTTCATTGACCGGCGGTTATATCTACCTCAGTCTTGGGCAAAAGACCTAGACAAACGAGGCAAAGCTGGCGTCCCCGAAACCATTCAATTTGCCACCAAACCCCAATTGGCAAAACAAATGTTGCAATCGGCGTTTGAAGATGGGATACGGCCTGAGTGGGTGGTTGCCGATGAAGTCTATGGCAATGATGGCAAGTTCTGGTGGTGGTTGGAGCAGCAGTATCACCAGCCTTATCTAGTGACAGTAGCCAGCTCTCATCGCGTCATCATCGGCCATCCAGAACATCGTGCCAAGCAACTGGCGCAATCGCTGGAGAGCAGAGCATGGCACCGTCTCAGCTGTGGTCATGGCAGCAAAGGAGAGCGACTCTATGATTGGGCAAGGATTGAGGTCAACTGTAGTCACGAACAGGGAATGAATCGCTGGATGTTGTTTCGACGCAATCTTGAGAAGCCAGATGACCCACTTTCGACCACCTATTACCAGCGAAATCTTCCTGGGCGAAACTTCGTCCAGGAAAGTTTCGCTCAAGTCTATGCTGCTGCTGAGACCAGCTTGGAGGAGATGGTATTCGTAGCGGGACAACGCTGGCGGATAGAAGAATGTTTTAGCATTGCCAAAGACCGACTCGGCTTAAGCCAGTATGAGGTGCGTTCTTGGTGCGGTTGGCATCGGCATGTGACGTTAGTGATGGCAGCTCAAGCATTTCTGACGGTGCTACGGCATCAGGTTGAGCCGTTGCCGGTTGCCCAAAAAAATTCCAAGCTCAGCGAGCAGAACCACAGCAGTATGGCTGCGTTCAAAGTGGGGCGAGGATTATTGTGCCACTGAGTATTGCTGAGTTGCTCAGATGGGTCTGGAGACTACTGTTTTCAGTGACTTGGTCGTTGGAGAATGTTCTGCATTGGTCGTTATGGCGCAGGGCGCATCAAGCCACAGCTCGTTTCTTCCACTACAAAAAGCGGGCAGATTTGTCACCCGCTTATCTACAACTGTAATACTAAGCTCGACTTTATCCAATTTAGGCAGCGTAGCACAGTAAGTCAGACCACTTATCCAGCAATACTTTTGGTATTTTTGCCAGGTCGGTTGTTGGACTAGATATCTGAAAAATACGCATCTGCCAGAACCGCTGACGCACCCAGGCTAATGCATCGATAAACGTCGGCAACTCTTTTCGATACCCAGCCGATTGTGGCAGCGGACAATCGTTCTCCGATTTCAGTTGATTCGCCAATAGCACAACCATCGAGAACAGAGCCAGTAAGGCAGGCGTGGTTCTCAAGATCGCGAGCTTAGACCACTGCCGCTGCGTCTCCACTCCCAAGTGCGTTCTCACTTCCTCAAAGGTCACTTCGACCTGCCACCGTTGACGAAACCACAGCAAAATTTGCTCTGCTGTGGCATCTAGATGAGTTGAGAGAAACGCCTGGGGCTTGAATTTGCCAGTCGGGTCTTTGACCAGTACCCACCGAATCGGCACCGCACTTAGCTCAGTGACATCTCAAACGGCCGTTTGAGATGTCACTGGCAAGTCAATTGAGCCGCCGCCATACCAGCCCTCAATCGTCAGTGACGCCCAGTTTGTTTGAGGTTCATCCAGCAGCGCTTTGAGGGTAGCCAGTCGTTTGCCCACTTGGCGCGGACGACCGATTTGCTTGGCTTGGCGGGCTGGAGCGGGCTCATAGAGTGCCGCATCTAAGCGCAATCGGGTCACAACATGAACGGCTGTGGGTAATTGCCGCAGTGCTTCGAGCCACTCCAGAGCCGCAAAAGAGCTATCGGCCACGAGCACAATTGCGCGTTGGGGCAACCAGCGTCGGACTTGACTCAGCATTTGACGAGCCCAGTCGAGCAGCGTTTTGTGGCGATGCCCAAGCAATTTGTGATACCGTTCTGAGGGAGCCAGAACAGTCAAAAAGGGGAGCGCCCAGACGCGGTTTGCCCCAGGAATAGGAACTAACAGCATCAGGCTCAACCAGCGCAGGCCACTGGTTTTTACAAAGTGACTATCACTGGAACGAACTGGGTCACGATAGATGCCCCTGGCAGCAATCCGCCTGCCCCAACGCCGCTCAATAGTGTCATCAATCGCCATTACAAGCACACCGCTTGGTGCAAAAACTGCAACCAACTGCTTCAGCAGCAATCGACTAGCCTGACGGCTTGACCAGACGGCTCGACTCAGGACGCGGTGATAGTTTTGGAAGTGAGGCTCATGCTGTCAGCCCATCACCTGTAGAATCGCACTGACTGTCCGTTTGCCCGGTGCTAGAATGGCCCCAACGAGTAGGATGAGTGCCGACTCCCAGACAGGCTTGGAAAACAGTGACGCGAACGGTAGAATCAAGGGCAGAAATTCTTT
>CASBQE010000128.1 GCA_949127665.1 Synechococcales cyanobacterium PMM_0083 | reverse complement strand
GTCTTCATCTCGCCCGGAGTGGTTGGAGTCGTGCCAAATTGCCGGACTACAATGCTGGCAGCGAGGTTGCCTAATACGGCGGCTTCCCAAGAAGAGGCTCCCAGCGTCAAGCCCAAAGTCAAAGCCGCGACTACGGTATCTCCGGCTCCGGTGACATCAAATACGTCGGTTCGGTTAAAGGCGGGAATGTGATACTCAGCGCCATCGTTTTGAAATAGGCTCATGCCATCTTCGCCGCGAGTAATCAACATTTTTTGCGCCTGAGTCAACCGCAGCAGGTCGTTTCCGCCTTGGCGCAACAGGGCTTCGCTTTTACTGCCGTCTATTTTGACGAGCGGGTAACCAACCGCTTGCTCAGCTTCAGGCAGGTTTGGGGTAAAGATGCTGGCTCCTTGATAGCGGTTGAGGTCTTTTTGGGCATCCACGACGCTAAAAGAATGAGATAAAGCGGCGGCAATCACGATCGCAGACAGGGTGCCATCGCCATAGTCAGAGCAAATAACGGCATCAACGCTGCTAATTTGTTGGTGAATATAGTCGGCAAGTTGGGTTTGCAGTTCGGCAGAAGGCAACTCGTCAGATTTGCGATCGACGCGCACAATTTGCTGAGTCACCGATTGGCGTGCGTGCCCTGAGATCCGAGTTTTGGTGACAGTGGGGCGATCGCGATCCAACAAAATCCCTTCAATGTTCACGCCAGCCGTTTCAAAAATATGGCGTAATGCTTTGCCTTGTCCATCGTTGCCCACTAGCCCCACTGCTTTGACTTGGGCACCCAATTTTGCAAAGTTATACACTGCGTTTGCGCCACCACCCGCGACTTGATGGGTATGTTCATGTCGAATAATCAGCACTGGCGCTTCTCGTGAAAGCCGTTCTACTTGACCCGTCAAAAATTCATCTAGGCAAAGATCGCCCACCACCAACACTTTGGGCTGATGGAAGCGTTCAAGCAAATGAAACAAGCGATCGGCAGATTCGGCAAGTTTTGCGGCAAAGGTTAAATCAAAAGTCATAAATAACTGGTACTATTCCAGTGCCCTATTGTCTCTCAAATTCTTAAGTTTAGATATTTTTCTAAGCAAACTTGTGAAAATTGAATGCTTGACATGAGCGATCGCGAGGCATCACAAGAAAGCTCCCCCATTGGCTTACAAGACTTTTTTCTACAAAGTTTTTCAGAAATACCCAAATATCAGGAACTGAAATGCTCAGTTGAAGTCTATTGGCTCTAGACATATTTGCTCTAGAGCCACGAGTTGCAATTTTGCTCACTATTGGCTGAGACAAGTTTCAGTTGAGTAGAATGAGTAATACAGGGGATAAAGCCATCTTTAAGTTCAAGCTGATTTAGTGTACAAGTTTCAACAGTTGAACTTTTGTAAAAGAGTGAAGAAAGCTTTAGATTGAAACAAAGCTACTGGCAAACTTAATGACTTAGAGCATCTACTTTCTTCAAATATTTTCTTTTTTTCCAGTAACAGCCGAGGATTTTTCCGGCTAAGCTTGTTGGCTCTGTGTAGTATTTTTTGACAGGCTACGTTTGCCGAAATATGAAGTAGTGTTTCTTGCGATCGCTCATCCCCGTCTATCCTGCTTGCATGGCACATTCCCCCAAAAGAGTTACTAGTTTTATACAGACCGGTCGCCAGATTGCCAAGTCGATTGTGAAGCATCCTGCACTGCTAACCAGCCTACTGGTTGCCGGATTTGTTGTAGGCATCCGCAGCTTGGGCGGATTAGAGTCATCAGAGCTATTAGCCTACGACCAGATGATTCGACTACGCCCCGATCGCGGAGCCGATCCTAGGCTTTTAGTCGTCACCATTTCCGAAGCAGATATTCGATCGCAAAAGCGTTGGCCCATTTCCGATGCCGTCATTGCCCAAGCCATTGCAAAACTGCAAACCTATCAACCCCGCACGATTGGTTTAGATATTTACCGAGATGTGCCTCATACGCCAGGAGAAAGTGCCTTAGCAAAACAGTTGCAAGCCCCTAACTTAATTGCAATTATGTTGCTAGGAAATGCAGATAAAGATGGAGTCCCCGCTCCAGCCGGAGTTCCCCCCAATCGGGTAGGCATCAGCGACATTGTGGTTGACCCAGATGTAGTCGTGCGGCGTAATTTGCTATATGCCACCGTCAACGATAAAGCATTCTATTCATTCTCACTGCAACTCGCTTTGCACTACTTAGCAGAACAGCGTTTGAAGTTCGAGGTAGTGCCCGATCAGGCAATCAAAGTTGGCAGCACTGTTTTCCCAGCACTGAATCCTGATGCAGGCGGTTACCAAAACTTAGACGATCGCGGCTATCAGGTCATGCTGAATTATCGCTCTGCCTATAACGTGGCGCGTGAAGTCAGTCTATCTGAAGTTCTCAATGGGCAGGTTGATCCGGCTTGGGTAAAAGACAAGCTCGTGATCATTGGCACGATCGCTCCCAGCATAAAAGATTTGTTTTTAACGCCTTACAACCTTTCCAATAATAAAAGCCCTGAAATGCCAGGGGTAATTGTTCATGCCCAAAATGTTAGCCAAATTCTCAGCACGATTATGGATGGGTACCCGCTCACCTGGTTTTGGTGGCAGGAAGGCGAAATTCTGTGGATTGTTGCTTGGTCTTTTGCCGGAGGACTCTTGGGGTGGCGCTTCCGCCATCCTTTAACGTTGGGTATCGGCGGTATTGTTGCGATCGCCGGTTTATTTGGTGTTTGTTTCATCTTATTTTTATCCAATGGTTGGATACCTTTTGTGCCTCCGGCGATCGCCTTTGTTAGCTCCAGTGTGGCGGCGATTGCTTATCGCCTGTTGCACGATGCACTGCATGATGAACTGACTGGGTTGCCAAATCGAGCTTTATTTGTCCAGCGGCTTCAATGGGCACTCAAGCCCTCTAAAAAAAAGTTGAGTCAATCGGTCGAAGAGCAGCCCGGAACAGCCGTCTTACTTTTGGGACTGGATAGCTTTAAAACCATTAACGATAGTCTAGGGCACCAACGGGCGGATGAATTGTTGGTTGCGATCGCTCAACGGTTGAAGACCTGTCTCCGGTCTCGTGACGAACTGGCGCGGGTGGGTGGAGATGAGTTTGCGATTTTGCTCCCCCAAGTCCGAGATAAAGATGAAGTCGGTCATTTAGCCGAACACCTGCAAAAGCAACTGAAACAGCCGTTCAATCTACATGGGCAAGATGTTTTTACAAGCGCTAGTGTCGGCATTGTCTGGTGTGAAGCAGGTCAACCTTACCAACCCGAAGAAATTCTGAGAGATGCCCACACCGCAATGAATCAGGTAAAAGGGTCAGGAAAAGCCCGCTGTCAGATGTTTATGTCTGGGATGCGAGTGCAAGTGATGACCCGGATGCAGCTTGAAATTGATTTGCGTGGGGCGATCGATCGCCAAGAATTTCAACTGCACTATCAGCCTTTTATCGACTTAGAAACGGGAAGAATTGCGGGGTTTGAAGCATTACTGCGTTGGCAACATCCTCAGCGGGGATTTATTCATCCGGTTGAGTTTATTCCAGTAACAGAAGAAACTGACCTAATCATTCCGATTGGTGCCTGGGTGATTGAGGAAGCCTGTCGGCAGTTAAAAATCTGGCAAAATCAGTTTCCTAGAAACTCCCCTCTCGTAATGAGCGTTAACCTGTCTAGCAAGCAGTTTGCTCAGCCTGATGATCTGGTTCATCAAATTGAGCAAACCTTGAAAGATACCAACGTAGATGGACATTATCTTAAGCTGGAGATTACCGAAAGCATTGCTATGACCAATGTAGAACCCACGATCGCGCTATTGTTACGTCTCAAAGCGCTCAACCTGCAACTCAGCATTGATGATTTTGGCACTGGCTATTCCTCTCTCAGCTACCTGCATCGCTTTCCCACCGATGCGATCAAAGTTGATCGCTCCTTCGTCAGCCGCATGGGGCTTGAAAGCGAGGATGTTCACATTGTTAAAACCATTGTCATGCTAGGGCACAATTTGGGCATGTATATTGTGGCAGAAGGTGTAGAAACCGCTGACCAGCTAGCCCAACTGCGATCGCTCCAGTGTGAATATGGTCAAGGCTACTTTTTCGCCAAACCCCTCGCTCCAGAGTCCGCCGAAGCTTTACTCAAAAAAGATCCGCAGTGGTAATTAGCGAACGACCCTCCCTTTACCCGTCATACTTATTAAGTGGCATCTGAAGTGGAAATCTAAATGGGACGAGTCATTTGGGCGATCGCGCTGGCATTATTGCTCAGTGCTTGCGGAACGATAGGCGTAAAATTGCCAAATGAGTTGGTTGAGCAGGCGATCGCGCTCCAGCTAAGCCAAACCCAACAGCAGCTCAACCAACAGCTTCAATTAGATCTTCAGCCTGAAATCGACATTCGGCGCATCAAAATCACCGAAAAAAACCCTTTGCAAATCCAACAGCTTCAGGCATATCAAGTAAAAGGCACCTGCGACTACACGATTAAATTGCCCAAACGAGATATTACTCAACGTCAAACTCCCTTTGAAGTGTATTTGCAACGCCAAAAAGAAGGGAAAACTTGGCGCTTAGCCTTCATTAAAACCAACGAAAACGGCGAACCCATTTGGGCAACCCAACGCATCCAAACCGACATCTTCTAATCTCACAAATGTACGGGTTTAGCATTCGGAACATAACTCTTGGATAAGTTGCAGGGATCATTGCCCGTATGCTAAACCCCTACCAAATGCCATTCTCTAACTCGCCATTCGTAATTTCTATGCAAGAAACCTGGACTCACGATTTCATCACCACTAACGGCATTCGGCTTCACTATGTCACCCAAGGTAGTGGACCTTTAATGCTGTTCCTTCATGGTTTCCCAGAATTTTGGTATTCCTGGCGGCACCAAATTCCAGAGTTCGCTAAAGATTACAAAGTGGTGGCGATCGACCTGCGCGGCTATAACGATAGCGATAAGCCAACTGATGCTTCTGCCTATTCAATGCCCGAATTTGTCAACGACGTGCAGGGCGTGATTGCAGGATTGGGCTACGACAAATGTGTATTGGTGGGTCATGATTGGGGCGGCGCGATCGCCTGGTCTTTTGCCTACGCTCACCCCGAAATGGTAGAACGCCTGGTCGTCCTCAATATTCCCCATCCCGCCAAATTTGCCGAAGGTTTACGTACGCCGCAACAACTTTTCCGCAGTTGGTATATTTTCTTCTTTCAACTTCCTTTTCTGCCAGAACTTCTGATTCAGTTGAATGACTATCAGGCATTAGAGCAAGCATTTAAAGGCATGGCAAAAAATAAGAATGCTTTCACTAACGCCGATATCGAAACCTACAAAAACGCCTTCGCTAAACCCGGCGTTCTCACTGCTGCCGTTAATTACTACCGCAACGTCCTTCAACTAGGTTCCTCTCTACAACGGTCGTGGAGCGTTTTGTCAGTGCCTACCCTAATGATTTGGGGCGAAGATGACATTCCCTTAGGCAAAGAACTCACCTATGGCACTGAGGAATATGTGCGCGATTTTCAGATCAAATACATTCCCAATTGCAGCCATTGGGTGCAACAAGAGCAGCCACAACTCGTCAATCAATATATGCGAGAGTTTCTAACACGCTAAACTCAGGCTGGCAGCCCTTGCTATTTATCGAGATGAACTCAGAGGAGTCAGCGTGTTTTTTAGTGTAGTCATTCCCACCTATAACCGGAAGCCAATTCTGGAGAAATGCCTGAAGGCGTTAGAGCATCAGGTATTTGATCCGAACCAAATTGCCGGATATGAAGTAGTAGTAGTGGATGATGGCTCTACGGATGAAACGGTGGAGTGGCTGCACAGCACGGCTGATTTCCCTCATGTGCACCTGTTTCAGCAAAATCACCAAGGGGCAGCGGCGGCGCGAAATTTGGGAGTCGAAAAGGCAACGGGCGATACGATCATTTTTATTGATAGCGATTTGGTGGTCACAGAAATATTTTTGCAATCCCATGCCGAAAAGCTGGTGGAAGGAGCGCGATCGCGGGGTCACGATCGCCTCTTCACCTATGGGCGTGTGATTAATACCTGCAATTTTGACGATCCCACCTCGGAACCGTTCAAAGTTACCGATTACTCTCAGGCATTTTTTGCCACCGGAAACGTGGCGATCGCCCGCACCTGGCTAATCCAAGCCGGACTCTTCGATACCCAATTCCAACTCTACGGCTGGGAAGACCTAGAACTCGGTGTGCGGCTCAAAAATCTAGGCTTACAGCTAAT
>CASBQE010000127.1 GCA_949127665.1 Synechococcales cyanobacterium PMM_0083 | reverse complement strand
CTTTACAGCTAGCCAAGGTAGGGCAAATGTTACCTGTTTCTGCCCAAGTTCAAGTTGGCGACCAATTGATTCAACTAGAAGTAGCGCGTACCGTTGAGCAGCAGTCGATGGGATTGATGTATCGTCCGGCACTGGATGCCAATTACGGGATGCTGTTTCCTTTTTCGCCACCGCGCCCCGTCAGCTTTTGGATGAAGAACGTGGTGATTGATTTGGATATGGTGTTTCTGCGAAACGGGCAGGTTATTTCAGTTTCTAGCAGTGTGCCACCCTGCAAAGCAGAGCCTTGTCCCTTTTATGGTCCTAAAGACCCTATTGATCAGGTGATTGAATTGCGCGGCGGTCGCGCGGTGGAATTGGGGATTAAACCAGGCGATCGCTTACCTGTGCAGTTCAATCCAAAAAAATCTGCCAACGGCTCTTTGTAAGAACTTTAATAAAGTTTATAGATCTTTTGATCTACATTAATCATTCGCTGTAAATATGCGCTAGTCTTTCGTGAGACAGAGCTTATCTACAGTTGAATCGTTTAACCTAATTATTCATTAAGTATTTATCTAGAAGTTTTTTGTGTAGTGTATCGCTATCACAAGCGGCTTTGTAGTTAACAGGAATGCTTTGATGTGTGTGGTGAAAGTCCAGAATATAGAAACGCAAAGTTTTTGAGACGAACCAGTTAACAAATAGACGAGTGTTTTGGGAGATAGAGTTATATGGGTGCATCATCATATACACGTTTAATTCGCTTTTTGCAGGAAGAGCTAGCTGTTTCTGCTGCTTCTATTTCGATCGCGCTGCGCCATACAGAGCAAGATCCTGGACCATTACCCATGATTCTGTGGCAATACGGCTTAGTCACTTTAGAGCAGCTAGATCGAATTTACGATTGGCTCGAAAATGCTTAAGCAAAACATTTCAATCCGCCAAGGCAAACAAAAGCGGGGCTGGAAACAGTACCCGCTTTTGTAGTTTTAAGCTGGTTTAACCGCTAGAAATTTGTAATCACCTTTGCCGCCGCCGCAACTCCAGCACCCAAAGCAAAGTTTTCATAGCCCAATTCTTGCAAGGTAGCTTCTAAAGAAGCGATCGCCGCCAGAATATCGCGATCGCTGACGAAACCTAAATGCCCAATCCGAAAAATCTTGCCTTTCAGATGGTCTTGTCCGCCCGCCAACACAATATCAAACCGCTTCTTCATCACCGAACGAATTTTTTCTGCATCTACTTGATCAGGCATTACGGCTGTAATAGCAAAGCTGGCATTCTCATCAGGCGCTAAGAGAGGCAACCCCATCGCTTTCACTGCCGATCGCGTCGCTTGAGTAAGACGCTGATGGCGCGCAAAGATATTTTCTAAGCCTTCAGACTTCATCATCTGTAAGGCTGCTTGCAAGGCAAAAATCAGGTTGATTGCCGGGGTGAAAGGGGTTGTGTTCTTGGCAGCGTCTTTTTTATATTTACCCAAATCAAAATAGAATCGGGGCAGTTTTGCGGTGGCATATGCCTGCCATGCTTTGGCGCTAACGGCAACAAAACTCAATCCGGGTGGAATCATATACCCTTTTTGAGAACCCGACGCGACCACATCCAACTCTAGTTCGTCGGTCGGGATGTTGACCGCGCCCAGACTGGTGACTGTATCAACAATAATCAAGGCTTCTCCATGCGCTTTGACATGACGATTAATGGTGACCAAATCATTTAAAACACCCGTCGAGGTTTCGCTATGGGTGATGATCACGGCTCTGATCGTTTTGGCGGTGTCTGCTTCTAATGCTGCACGAAACTGCTCTGGATCGAGCGGCTTCCCCCACTCGGCGATAATTTTTTCAGTCTTCAGCCCATAAGCGTCGCAAACCTCCGCCCAACGATCGCCAAACTTACCATTGCAACCTACCAAAACGCGATCGCCCGGACTGAGAAAATTAATAATGCCCGCTTCCATTGCGCCTGTGCCACTTGCTGCCAAGATCAGCAGATCATTCTGGGTTTGATGCAGCCACTTTAAATTTTCGGTAACTTCTGCCATGATTTCGGAGAAATCACCGCTGCGGTGTCCAATCGGATGCTTTGCCATAGCCAACAGAACGGTTTCCGGCACGGGGGTTGGTCCGGGAATCATCAGCATCAATTTATTGTCCATGTCCTCTCAGCCTCTCAAAGATTCAATAGTTTCGTTATGTCTGAGGATTATATCTTTTCGCGATCGCTGCTCTACGATGACTTGGCAGAGTCTACTCATCAAGAATCAACAGAATTCGGCAAAGTTTGCCATGCTGTCGCAACAACCTCTCCCAAACAACGGCGCTGTTGTCCATCTAGCAGGGCATCGTCTGCCAAAACTTCACGGATCAAATCTTCCAAAGATTGTCCATTAGAACGGGCGCTTTGAATCACCCCGGCGATCGCGGCAGCGACGAGTTCTTCACTGACTGACTCGTGTTGGAGTTTTTGAGGGCTGGCTGAAATAGAATAATTCATGGCAAAGATAACAACAGAAGCAATATTAAAACTAGGATGAGAGAGGCTTAAAGATTTTCAGTGTGTGAACTTGTGCAGAGTTTAACGTATTTAAGAATTTCTTAACCTGATTGTTGGCGGCGGTTCATAGGAGTTGATAAACGCAGATGAAAGAAGTTCTCTATATTGAAATTCCTACCCCAGACACAGCCGCAGTTAAGCTTTGGCTACAAAACGCTTTTCAACCTGTGATGGGTGAGAAAAGCATCACGCCGTCAGGAATTAAGATTTGGACTTCTTCAACTACACCTCAGGCTAAAAGAATTTCTGAAACCGCGATTTGTAAAGCAATCCTGCCGGAAATCGCCCTGCCAGATGAGCTTTCAATCTTTGTTTGGGCTGTTCAGCGCACCACCTATTTAAAGGCGTTTCGCTGGGGAAGTCCTCTTTCTCGTGAGCAAGATATTTTAAGATACCTGATCCAATCAATTCGGGAACACTTTCCCAATCATTATCCGGCTCCACCCAAAATTGATCTGGCTCAACAATCGATTTTTGCAGCGTTGGAGGGTGACTATCCGCTGACCGTCAAATATTTTCAGGCAATGCCCAACGGGGACTATGACTTAAAACGAGTTTACTGGTGGGAGCAGCGCTGGCGGGAAAGTGTGCAAAATCCTCAGCAGCCGAAGCAGGTTGTGTTTAGGAAAGAGGAAACAGGGAACAGAAAACAGGGAACAGAAAACTATGATCTGATTTATCTGGGTGGTGCTTTGGGTGTGATTCATGCGGCGGTGATGGCGCGGTTGGGTTATCGGGTGCTGCTGATTGAACGGCTGCCGTTTGGCAAGATGAACCGAGAATGGAATATTTCTCGCAGTGAGTTTCAGAATCTGATCGATCTGGGACTGTTTACGGTGGCTGAGTTTGAAAGTGCGATCGCCCGTGAGTATGTGGATGGATTCCATAAGTTTTTTGATGCCAATAATCCACTTCAGGCAAAAGCTCCGGTCTTGCATACCCCAACCGTGCTGAATGTGGGCTTAGATGCTGAAAAGCTGCTGCGCCTCTGTGGAACTAAGCTGCGGGAACAGGGCGGCGAAATTTGGGATGAAACAGAGTTTATTAAAGCAGATGTGGAAGCGGCTCAAGTAAGGGTGCATTGTCAGCATTTGCCGACTCAAACTGCAAAAGAAGTCAGCGGTCGGCTTTTGATCGATGCGATGGGAACTGCATCGGCGATCGCGTGGCAACTCAACGGTGGGCGCACTTTTGACAGCGTATGTCCGACGGTGGGCGCAGTCATTTCTAGCGGATTTGAACCCGGCGTGTGGGATCGGCGCTATGGAGATGTGCTGAACAGTCATGGAGATATTTCGCGGGGGCGGCAGTTAATCTGGGAGCTATTTCCAGCGGAAGGGGAAGAGTTGACTGTTTACCTGTTTCACTACCATCAGGTGAATTCTATGAATCCTGGCTCTTTGTTGGAAATGTATGAAGATTTCTTTGCGATTTTGCCAGAATATCGCCGTTGCGACATGGAAAAGCTGGTGTGGAAAAAGCCAACGTTTGGCTATATTCCAGGGCACTTTAGCGTGGGCAGCCGCGATCGCACCGTGGCGTTTGATCGGCTGATTGCCATTGGTGATTCTGCTTCCTTGCAATCGCCCCTGGTGTTTACTGGGTTTGGCTCCCTTGTGCGAAATCTCCCTCGCCTAACGCACCTGCTGGATACCGCCCTAAAACACGATTTGCTAACCGCGCGTCACCTGAATCAAATTCGCGCCTTCCAGAGCAATGTAGCGGTGACATGGCTATTTTCTAAAGGCATGATGGTGCCAACCGGAAAATTCATCGCGCCAGAGCGAGTCAACGCCATGCTCAACACATTCTTTGGCATTCTGGCAGATGAACCTCCAGCGATCGCCGAAGCATTCATTAAAGATCGGGTGAGTTGGCTGCAATTTAACCGGATGGCGTTGACGGCTGCCTGGAAAAATCCGGCTCTTTTATTGTGGATTTGGCAAATGGCAGGGGCAAAAGATTTGCTGCGCTGGCTCGGTAGCTATTTAGATTTCACGCTGCAAGCGCTTATTAGTGGGCTGTTTGCCAGTTGGTTTCCCAGTTGGATACGCCAAATTCAACCCTGGATAGAATTTAGGTTTCCCGATCTGTGGCTTTGGTTGCTGTCTCGCAGCTATGGCATGACCGATGGCATGGGGCAACCTCAAGCAGTTGGCAGGAAAGCCGGAGGATTTAGCGTGGAGCGCGATCGCGCTCTGACTATTCAAGCATCGACAATCCAATCGCCCAATATCTCACCGGTGCCCGAATCAACTATCGACTGCAAAAATATGGACTGTAAAAGCCCCTAATTTGCCACAGGACGGAAGGAAGGCAAATCTATGGCTGACATTGAGTTGAGCTTTTTAGCAGGGCGAAAGGGATAGAGGATTGGGGAAGGGCAGGTGTTTAGCTTGCTGTCACTGGCTTTAGGTAGGCTTGGTGAAGACTCCAAAGTTTCTTCAGGTGCGTCTGTCTTTTTTTCAAAGTGAGACAGATTCGCGTTGACAGATTTAGACTCAGGTTTTGGCGCAGTTTGTGGTGCAGAGTTCAAAGCGTCAATGCTTGAAATGTTAGCGGTTGAAGGATTAGCGTTTGGAGTGTCGATCGCCTTTTTTTCGATGTAAGCAAAGAAATCTAGGGAAAGGGGCTTTGGTGTCGTGGAGCGATTGCCCTTGTTATTCTTCTTGGCAGGTTTTTCATGCCTCAGTCCCTTATCACCCACCACTTGATCGCTTGCCAAATCATTAGCGAGTTGAAACGGATTGGATGGCACTGGCGATCGCTCCACTGCTTGATTCAATAACTCAGGCGTAGAAGTAGATTCGACAGTCGAATCTGGCTCAATTAGTTTAGCCAAATCAGCCCACAAATTATCGTTGAGATCGCCCGATTGCCTCAAAATTTGGGGTTGTGAGGTTGTTTCTAGAAGGGGTTTTTGATGGGTTGCGGTTTTTTTACGACGAGGCGGATGCAATAACGGAGGTAAAATATTCTTTGCGATTGGTCGAGGTTCTATTGCAGGAGCGTTGATCACATTAGCTTCACCTGCCTCCACAAATGGGCTAAGGTCAAAAACCGCTGCTTCGCCAGTAAGCGCAGCCGCAGAAGTTTGAGGTTGAGAATCAACCTGTCTAGGAAAAATCAAACCAATAGATTGAGAGACATCTTCAGAAGTGATGACTTCTGGCACAGGTAGTGGCTCACGCGATCGCACTGCCCCCAGATTCCCCCCGGCGGATTGTCCCTGATTTACGACCTGACTCACTATTGGAGAGACTTGAATCGACGCTAATTCAACCTCTTGAATTGGAGTTATTTCTACCTCTTCCACTGGCTGCTGATCCGCCATCAATAGCTTAGAAAACAGATTCAGCAAAATATGTTCTTCGCCCCGGCAATTTGCATACGTCCGAGAATCGGTTGCCACGACCTGCGACCAAGGTTGCACCGGCTGAACTTTAGGAATGAAGGGAGTGGCATTGGTAGCGAGCGGTGAGATCAAATCAGACTGCGCGATCGCCCCTGCTTGCATAGATCCCATCTCCAAGCTTTTTTCTAAAGCTGCTTTGAACTGGAGTGCCTGTCGCTGTTGGCGATGCAGCCGCATTCGCAAATCCCGACACACATTTTCTGTCTGCAATACGAGTTGCACTTGCTCGTTATATCGCTGCTGAGTGATGGCACAATCCCGCTCTAAATGGGCAATGCGTTCTTGACCGCTTTCCAACTGTTCACTCAGCGTTTCGACTAAAATCTGCTGACGATGCCCCATTTTCTGAGACGAGTCTAATTCTTGAGAAAGTTGGCTAATTTGTCGATGAATAGCAGCCATTTCCTCAGGGTTCAACGGTGCCGGAGCCGCAATTCCCGTAAGAGATGCGTTTTGCGGCATCGCAGCCGCTTCAGACTCTTTGCAGTAGAAGCGAGTCACTTCTAGCTGTAGCTCCACCTGCGCCTGCGCCAAATCGCGCTCTAGTTGATTCACTTGGGCGCGAAACGCTGAGTTTTCTTCCTCTAAGTGACGAATTAGATTGTTCCCATCTGGCTGATGTTCTAACTGACTATCTTCTGGATTCACATCACTTGACCCAGGCTCGTTGATTAAGGGCACTGGATCAGATAGTTTAGCTAAACTGATTGCGTCTGGAAATTCCACTGGCTGCCAATCAGCGATTCCCAGCGGAATCGTTCCACAAATCGCTCCATGCACATCGCTAGAACCATTACTGCCACTTTGCTGTGGAGTCAGATCTTCCCGTTCAACAGGCATTTTTTTCATCTGTGTCGTTTCGGGTAATCTCGAATCTGGATCGTGGTTTGAACCAACCGCTTCACTCATAGCTCTGAATCCTGAAAGATAGGAAATCTAGATAGATCAACCAGCGCGATGCTAATGATATATCTGCTTTTGCAATTTGCGCCCAATTTAAGGCTATCTGTAGCTAAAAACTTCTAAATAATACCCGAAACCTACAGACAAGCACCTTTCAATGCTAAATCCCCCCACTGTAGTACCATACAAAACCTATATTCGGTGAATTATTAAGCAACAATACAAAGAAGAGTGCGAAGTGCAGGGTTGAGAGGAGGAGTTCTGAGTTGTTCAGCCAACAGCTAAAAAATTCGCAAGTCTTGAACCATTTGCAGCAGGGCTTGATCAAGCGGACTACTCGCATCTATCAGTTCGCTGATTTGACTCAATTGCATCCATTGATAGTGAGAGTCATACTCGCTGCTGGTCAACTGAAGCAGATGGGTTTCTGGTTCGCTCAAAGTAACTTGATAGGTTAGGTTGACGCTGTGAGAACCATGATGCACCGGGGCTTGTTCTCGAAGTGCAAAAGAGGTGGAATATACGCCAATATATTGAAACCGTTCAGTAGCAAGGTGATGTAGCTGCGCTTCTTCAGATGCTTTTCGCTGAGCCGTTTCGATCGGATTTTCTCCAGCGACCATTCTTCCACCAATGATCCACCATGATCTGCGGGGGTAATGATTGCGCTTTGCTAGTAGCAAGCGATCGCCATGCAGAAAAGCAATATCCACACAGGTAAACACAATGTGATCCAAAGCGCTACTGTAAGCCACCTCTGACATCAAATCTTGAGCAGTTTTGGGATTCTTTCGCCCTGGCTCCGCAAAGTGGGGGACGTGGGCGAGTGGAGGCAATGAGTTCAGCAGCGGAAAGCTCCTTTATGAAAAATATGGAAAAGAACAAAGCTGATTTAGCTTAGCGATCGCGTCAGCTAGCGAAAACAATAGCAGCTTGGCTCGATTCCATCCAGTATTCGCGGTTACGGAGCAGCCAAGATTGGTTTTCGTTTTCTTCTTAACTTCTTAGCAGTAAAACTTTACACATACTTTCACCCAGATTGTCGTTAAGCACGTCTCCCCCTTTTGATAGACTTATACATTGAAGTGGATGTGCAAAACCGCGCAAAATCAGCAGTTTGGAGGCTTACGCAGTGGAAAATACACTCGGTTTAGAGATTATTGAAGTCGTTGAGCAGGCTGCGATCGCCTCTGCACGCTTAATGGGCAAGGGTGATAAGAATGAAGCAGACCGAGTGGCAGTCGAAGCCATGCGGGAGCGGATGAATAAAATCTATATGCGGGGTCGCATTGTAATTGGTGAAGGTGAGCGGGATGAAGCACCGATGCTCTACATCGGTGAGGAAGTAGGAATTTGTACTCAAGCGGATGCTAAAACCTTTTGCAATCCTGATGAACTAGTCGAAATCGATATTGCAGTAGACCCCTGCGAAGGAACTAACCTGTGCGCTTATGGGCAACCTGGTGCCATGGCAGTGCTGGCGATTTCTGAAAAGGGTGGATTATTTGCCGCACCCGATTTTTACATGAGAAAATTAGCGGCTCCTCCGGCTGCCAAAGGTCATGTAGATATCACCAAATCTGCCACTGAGAATCTAAAAATTCTCTCCGAGTGCCTGGATCGCTCTATCACTGAACTGGTGGTAGTCGTCATGGAGCGCGATCGCCACAATGATTTGATCAAAGAGATCCGCGAAGCAGGCGCACGGGTGCAACTCATCAGCGACGGCGACGTAGGGGCTGCAATCAACTGCGGCTTTGCTGGAACCAATATTCATGCCCTCATGGGGATTGGCGCTGCTCCTGAAGGAGTTATTTCAGCCGCTGCGATGCGCTGCTTGGGAGGGCACTTCCAAGGACAACTGATTTACGATCCCGCTGTCGTTAAAACCGGGTTAATTGGAGAAAACAAGGAAGCAAACGTTGCTCGTCTACAGGAAATGGGGATTACTGATCCAGATAAGGTCTATAACGCAGATGAACTAGCATCAGGTAAAGATGTCCTATTTGCCGGAACCGGGATTACCTCTGGCAACCTAATGAAAGGAGTTAGCTTCTTTAAGGGCGGCGCACGCAGCCAGACGCTGGTTATTTCTAGCCAGTCTAAAACGGCTCGATTTGTAGATACCATTCATATGTTTGACCAGCCTCAAGTGATTCAATTGCACTAAAAAGTAGAGTCAGGCAACAGTCAGCCATTCGCAAATCACTGCTAAAGCTAGCTGTTGCTTGACTGATAACCTCATCAAAAAAGCGGTTTAACAATAAGACATATGAACATCGTTGTTGTGGGTTTGAGTCATAAAACTGCCCCGGTCGAAGTTCGAGAAAAGCTAAGTATTCCAGAAACTAGCTGCGATAAGGCGATCGCTCAACTGTGCAGCTATCCTCATCTTGAAGAAGTTGCGATTCTTAGCACCTGCAATCGTCTGGAAATTTATGTGGTCGTCAACGAAACCGAAAACGGCATCCGAGAGGTGACTCAGTTTTTGAGCGACCACAGCAAACTTCCCATTGCTTACTTGCGTCCTTACCTATTTGTTTTGCTGCATCAAGATGCGGTCATGCATTTAATGCGCGTGTCTGCCGGGTTAGATAGCCTGGTTTTAGGCGAAGGGCAGATTTTGGCGCAAGTTAAACAGTGCCATAAGCTCGGTCAAGAGCATAAAGGCGTTGGACGAACCCTAAACCAGCTTTTCAAGCAATCTCTAACTGCTGGAAAACGGGTTCGCACCGAAACTAGCATTGGTACGGGAGCCGTGTCTATTAGTTCGGCAGCCGTGGAAATGGCGCAAACGAAGGTGCAAAACTTAGCAGCCTGTCGCGTCACCATTCTGGGAGCCGGTAAGATGGCGCGCTTACTGGTGCAGCATTTGCTCTCCAAGGGGGCGAACAATATCACGATTTTGAACCGCTCCATGACCAGAGCAAAAGAACTGGCTCACGAGTTTCCCGAAGTAACGCTTCAGTTGCATCCCATTTCGGACTTGGCGCAACTGCTGCCCCACGCCGATCTGGTGTTTACCAGCACTGCCGCTACTGAGCCGATTCTCGATCGCGCCAAACTAGAAGCCATTCTTGATCCAGTTCAGCATTTGATGATATTTGACATTGCCGTGCCGCGTAATGTGCATTCTGACGTAAATGAACTGTCTTATGTGCAGGCATTCAACGTAGATGATCTAAAAGCCGTGGTTGCTCAAAACCATGAGGCGCGTCGGCGAATGGCGATGGAAGCAGAAGTTTTGCTAGATGAAGAAGTGGAAACTTTTGCAACCTGGTGGCGATCGCTGGATACCATTTCGACCATTAGCAGCCTGCGCGACAAGGTGGAAGCCATTCGTGCCCAAGAATTGGAAAAAGCTCTGTCTCGACTAGGAACAGAATTTGCCGAAAAGCACCAGGAAATCATCGAAGCGCTAACTCGCGGCATCGTCAATAAAATTCTGCATGACCCAATGGTGCAACTCCGCGCCCAGCAGGACATTGAAGCCAGACAGCAGGCAATGCAAACGCT
>CASBQE010000126.1 GCA_949127665.1 Synechococcales cyanobacterium PMM_0083 | reverse complement strand
CCCTCGGTAGAAATTAAGGTTTGATTGCGGAGGTAATAGGAGGTGACCAAATTATGGACATACAGCAGGTCATGAGAATCTTTAGGATTTTGCTCAAGCGGGATGCTGGGATAGGGTGCACTATCAAATTGTTGGCGAATTTTTTCAAATAATTCGGCTGGCTGCTCGTTCATGGCGGCATTCCTGAAGAAAATGAGTAAAAGGAGTGGGCGATCGCGCAGAATGAAAGACTTAAATCGTTTAGATATTCCAATTTCTGTCACCATATCTTATGACGTTGCAAGGGTGACAGATGATTTCGGGTATCTATACCGTTGAGGCACTTCAGCAAGAAATGGTAGCCAAATCGCAGTAATGGCGATCTCGGGTGTTGACCAATGGCTGCATACGGTCGAGTGCAAACAACTTATTAGCCTGTTATCCACGACTCAGCTTTGATTGTACGCTTCTAAAAAATCCTCTCTTGAAACGCCAACCTGTGTGCAAATTGCTCTAAGTGTCCCACTTTTAATATCCGAGTGATTCGGCATAACCAAAGGTGTGACTGTCCCATCTTCATTTTCGCGTTGCATTACAATGTGTTCTCGTTCACGAAGAATCTCGAAACCCAATAACTCAAATGCTTTAACAACTCGCTTTTTGGGTGCATCGACCGGAAACCTCGGCATTAAACTGCGACCCCTGCCTCAGCAATGAATACCTCAACCGAGGGGGTATCTTCCAGCATCTCCTTACCAAATACCTCGGCGTAACAAGCGATCGCAGATTTCACATCTGACAAAGCCTCTTCATAGGTGTCACCCTGTCCAACGATCGCACCCATAACACCAATAGGGTAAGCGACATATCCATCTAAGTGTTTCTCAATTACGATTTTGAACTGTTTCATGGCTGCCTCGCTTACCACAAGTGAAGGTTGATTTGGGTTGAAATGTAACTTGGCTGGAACCAGTTTGTATTTTTTTGTCCAGAGCGATCGCAACAAGCAGGCTAACGTTCTCGGTCAGCGCAGCTAGTATCCTCTCCATCCTCACCAAGATTTTTCATCCGTCTGCTCCAGCGTGTTGTTAGATCGCACTTTGGCGGTAAGTTAACAACTTCTCTTCCGCCTTCTGACTGCTTTTTTTGCCAATCTGCAAACATCGCCTCTAAATCGTAGTTAAAGGATTTGGCGTGTTCTTCACGAATCTTATGAATTTCATCTAGGATTTCATCTTGCCACATCGCTCAATCTCCTAATAATTCATAGGGAGTGCAAATTACGGGTAACTGGTATCCAAAATCAAGGCTGATCTCTTCAAGTTTCCTTTGAATCTGTGCATTGGCAATATGCTTACAGTTCCAGGTTAGCAAGTAATCCAAGCCGTGGACGGTAGCGGCTGCAATGTGAACCGCATCGTCAGAAGCCTTGAGAGAGAGATTGCTGAGTAAAAGAAACTGGGCTGCCAGACTCCGTACAGATTGGTTCAGTTCCACTAATGGCTATCCCTTGAGAAGTTCTAGCCGTTTCAGCGAAATTTCTGCGTCTCCCCGTGCCACCTCGTCCAAGACAACTTGCGAAACATAGAGTGTAAATAGACCTCTGTGAAATTCCCACCAATCTTTTGTAACTTCTATGTTTGCAGCCAAGATCAGATTTCTCGTTGATCGGGCTATGAGATAGCCCAAGATGCTAGTTTCAATGTAGACCGTTTCACTCATACGAAATAGGCTTGAAGGCTGTTGATTTTAGCCCTAAATTCTCGTTTAGCTGACTCAGAGACGATTGTTGAATCGAACTGGCAGAGAGTATATTCCTTGTGTCCGCGAAGAATTAGATCTTCAGCGTAGTCCAACATAAACATTAAAGTGTAGACAAATGATTTTGGGTCTTTATACCGTTGAAGCACTTCAGCAAGCGATCGCGGCGAATCCGCAGCAGTGGCGACCGTTGGTGTTGACCAATGGTTGCTTTGATCTGCTTCATGCGGGACATGTGCGCTATTTGCAGGCTGCTAAACTATTGGGGCGATCGCTGGTGATTGGCTTAAACAGCGATGCATCCGTGCGAGGCATCAAACCCCAGGAACCCGGATCGCCTCCCCGACCCATCATCCCAGAACGGCAACGGGCAGAAGTTCTAGCCGCTCTCAAGCCCGTGGATGGAGTAGTGATCTTTTCGGAACCGACCGCCACCCAACTGATTGAAGCCTTAAAGCCAGATATCTATGTGAAAGGAGGGGATTATCAAATTGCGACCCTGCCAGAGGCAGAAACCGTTTTCGCCTATGGAGGACGGATTGAGCTAGTGCAAATTGAGGTGCCAAGCTCCACTTCTGCGATTATTCGCCAAATTCTCAGTGCTATTCCCTAAGCATTCAATTCAAAAAATCATTGCCACAAGATAGCATGGAGTTTGGCTTAAGATTTTTGGAGCCTTGTCTCTATTACTTTTAAACGCGACTTTTCTCTGTTTTCAATCAAAGCTGCTTGAAATGACCCTTGCAATGAATATTTTTTCCACCGATCCTGCAATCGCTTCCATGCCAACCTCGCCCGATGCGGTGGAGCTTTTAGCCAATTTGAAAACGGTTCCCGAAAAAGCTCAACTGTCCCACATTCAAGCACTGGAGCAGTTAGGAGAACTCGGCTGGGCAGTATTAATGGAATTTTTGTTTGAGCAGCGAGAAGGGTTGATCACGGGTACAGCGCCCAATTTGGCAGCAGGTCAGGCATATCAGGTTTTGTATCGAGCAGAGTCGCCTGCTTGTGCCGATTTTTTGCAGACTCATTTTCCTGAAGGGGTGGTGCCGCTGCGATCGCACACCAACATTGATTACAGTCCCCTGCAAAAGCTGCTTGCCCAGCAAGATTTTCAAGCGGCTGATAAACTCACCCTCGAAAAAATGTGTGAATTGGCTGGAGCCGCTGCCATGCAGCGTAACTGGATTTACTTTACAGAAGCTGAGCAGTTTCCGGCGATCGATCTACAAACGCTCGATGCGCTATGGCTGGTTCACTCCGGCGGAAAATTTGGCTTCTCCGTGCAGCGCGAGATTTGGCTCAGCACTGGCAAAAATTGGATCAAACTGTGGACAAAGATTGGTTGGAAGAACGGCAATACTTGGACTCGCTACCCTGAGGAATTCACCTGGGATTTAACAGCACCCAGAGGACATTTGCCCCTGTCAAATCAGCTTCGCGGTGTCCGGATGATTTCATCCCTTATGGCTCACCCCGCTTGGATTCAGCCCTAGCAAGTTAGAGAAAGTGGATTAGAGAAAGTTATCCAGTGCCTCTTGTCTAGCAAAAATATAGGATTCGTATTTTTTGCTCAAGTCGAAAATCAGTATTTTTTCTCGTCTTTAGTCAACCTAATCTGAGCGAAAGCCAAAAAATCAGTATTCTCCCCTGCCTCCTCAGCGTTCACTCTTCTAAATGTGAGGGAATGCTGTGTGTAGTGAAAAACCTTTGCTTTTTTACAGGGATACACGGACGCACACGGGAGCTAGGTCGGCATGAGCAGCCAAGAGAATCGATTGTTTTGTCGCCTTGATGGGTTAACAACTTCAGCACGAGAGCAGCAGCGATCGCAGGTAATCACAATGCTAGGGTTGCTGAACACTGACAGCATTCCAATATTTGAAGAAGCCACTCAAACAGCCGCTCAATCCCTTAATGTGCCAATCTGCATCCTGGGATTAATCAATGGAGAGCAAGAACAATTTAAGTCGGCTGTGGGTTTATCCACTTTGGGCTTGATGAATGAACTGGCAACTACTCGCCAAATCGATCGCCAAGAGTCGTTTTCTACCTATGTTGTGGATAGCGGTCAAACGTTGCTGATTGCGGATGCTCAGACTGATTCCACGTTTGCCAACAGTATTTTGGTGTACCAATATGGCATCCGCGCCTATTTGGGTGTGCCTCTGCTGACGTGCAGCGGCGACTGTATTGGGGCTTTAGCAGTCATGGACGTGGTGCCGCGTAGCTTTAGTCAGCAAGATGTGGCATTTCTGCAACTGATGGCACGCTGGAGTATGAGTGAATTTGAGCGGCAGCGATCGCAGATGTCTCAACCCCAATTGGTGCGATCGACCGCAATCGAAAATGCTGCTCAAGCAGCCGATCTTTCCCTCACCAACCAGTTAAAAGTAAGTCTGCTGGGTCAGTTTGCCCAAGATCTGCGAACCCCCTTAACCTCTGTGATGGGCATGGCGAGTGTTTTAAGTCGTGAAATCTATGGACCTCTCACTACTAAACAGAAAGAGTATCTGGACATCATTCACAACAGCGGACAATATTTACTGTCGCTGATGAATGAAATTGTGGAACTATCCGACTTGAAAGAGATTGATCAGACTTTAAACTTGAGTTCCGTGGATATTGAAATGCTTTGCCAGCAGGCAATCATTACCCTAGAACAGGTTGCCCAGCGACGAGATCAACAAGTTCGCCTGACCGTAGAACCGGGTCGCCGCATTTGGCTACTGGATAAAGAAAAAGTTCGCCAGATGCTTTATCACTTTATCTTTAGCATTATTCAAAGTTCGACGGCTGGTAGTCTTGTGCGATTACATATCTCTCGACGAGACACTAGCTTAAACCTTTCTATTTGGGTATCTCACCCTTGGCTAGGCGAAGGATTGCCTTGCACCGATATGGGTTCCCAACCCTCTTTGGTGGGTGTTGCTGTCAGCAATGGTCTAGAATCTCCTAAATTTGATGGATCAACAACCGCGATCGCGCACCTTACCACAGGGAATCATGTTCTAACGCCAGATAAGGAGGCAGCGATCGATATAGCTCCGCGCAAAAACGTAGGCTTGTTACTCAGCCAGCATTTGGTAGAACTGCATGGCGGTCAAGTTACCATCCAGAACGATTTAGATACAGGCTTTCGCTATATCATTACCATTCCTCAAAGTTTCAACTCACTAGAGGAGTAGGGATTTGAGACCTCACTGGGTGTTAGCCGTACTTGGTATCAGTACGCTTTCTAGCTGTCGAGGTTAAGGCTTTATGAAGTTGGGCTGGTGGCATCCGCTGCAACACAATCTGTTTTAGTTAATTCAAATTTAATCGGAACGTAGAATGCGCGATATTGCTTATATGCCTCAAACGGATGCTTGGTAATAAATTCTGTAGCTGCCTCATCTAAACCTTTGAACCCAGACGACACAAGTAAGGCTGGTTTTGCCGCTAGTTTGCCGTTAGGCTGAACGACGACCCCAACCCACGTCTCTCCCGCGATCGCTTTGTCATTATGTTTAAATTGGCAAGCATTTTTAGGATAGGGCGCAGTCATCGTATCTAGCTTTTCCCAATTTTTATTAAGGTTTCCTTTAGAAACAGCTTCTGCCGTTTCGCCAAGCGTTTTAGAGTTACTGTCAAAATCAACAGGAGAGGTGTTTGCCGTGCTGTAGGCATACTTTTGCTGTAATGCTAGCTTGCCTGAATCATCTTGCTGTTTAGGCGGTAATAAATCTTCTGCTTTTGATGAGATAGATAAATCGGCGTTCTCTTTTCCTTCCGGGTCAGACTGCTTCTCTGTATCCTTTGCCGATGATTTAGCCTTGGTTTCAGAGTCTAAATTTGCTTCGTTGGTGCTTTTGCGGGGCGATCGCCTACTCAGTGGCGAAACCGAATAGGGAATGACAGTAGGATAAGCAGGTTGAGACGGCACGTTGTAATACGACGTTGAATCTTCAGGCGTTTGAGGGTTGATCGGCACCGTTGCTAATGAATTAGGCACGATTGAATTAGTTGCGGATGATTTGGGTAACCCCAACAATGTTGAAGAAGCGATTTGAGGCAACTGGGCTTGTTCCAACGGGCTAAGCTCTATCAAGGGCACCGATCGCTGAATATCGGCTGGGTTTGGCTCCGAAGCAGACATCAGTGGCAACCCAAACCAGAGCAGCCCATGAACCCCCAAAGATGCCAATATTGCGAGAGACATCGGTTGCAATATTAATGCTGAAGCCTTGTCTCTGTTTTCCAAATGAAACAGGGCTGAAAAGCTTTTGGGTAATGAAGGAGAAGACATGGCTCAGTGTTCCGTTGCAAAAGGAATAACACACCTTAGAAAAGTAGTGAAAAAAATAGATTTCAGATTGATTTTAATCAAAAGTAGCAGCGATTAGGGTGAATAAAAGTTAGGAAATAAATTTTTGGTGGATTACTGACGATGAATCTCTAAATCAGACGAGAGCGATCGCAAAAAGTTGCCGCAGCCTCACAATAGGTTGTAATACTCTACAGCGCTGCGATCTCAAATCCGGCATCAAGTTGCTTTTTGGGTGGGTAGAGTTCCATCTAATCAAAGTTCGCCGCTTGATTCTAGACCAAAAAATGCTGAACATTGAAATCAAGACCGAGAAGAATCAGCGTTATCTCGCTCGGTTCGCACCCACTTGGTTTGAGGCTTCCACAAAAAGCTAAAGTACAAAGGAATTTTCCACAACACATACAGGGGAATGGTTAAAAGCACTTTGGCAGGGATATCTCTTCGACAATGTTTTGCCCAGGCAGAAACAATTGCAATTAAGATCATCACTCCGGCGCTGCCAAGCATAATCACAGGAATCTGGGAGATGCCAAAGCGGATAGCTGCGATCGCAACAGCCATTGCTAAAGCCCACAGCATCACCAGCAAGGAGAGGGGAGGAATCAGTAAATCAAGGGCGATCGCAAACAAGTCAAATCGCCGCTTCTGGAGAGCCATTTTGAGTAAGCGAGGAACCTGGGTCAGAATGGTTTGCAGATGCCCATGCTCCCAGCGAGTTCGTTGGCTTTTCGCTGCACGGGCTTGCTGGGGTAGAGCGCTGGTAACCCGCGCTGCATAACAAAAAGTTGCAGGATGCCCCGCTAGCGCCAAATCCAGTCCAAGATTCATATCCTCAACAATATTGCCACTTGCCAAAGAGACTTTGCGAATCGCTGCCCAAGGAAACGCCATGCCTGCACCCGTTAAAGGACAGGGCAAGTCGAACTGAGCAAGACCAAGGGGACGAACTAAATTTTTGACGGTGAAGGCTAGGGTCGAAACGGCATCTTTTGGAGAGGGCTTAGCCGGTTGGGTCAGCAGATAAGTTGCTTGCACGGCACGATTACGAGCGATCGCCAACCGTGATATTTGTTCGATTGCGCCGGGCGCAACGATACAATCCGCATCCACAATCACCACAACATCAGGCGGATGATTGGCAAGAAAATTCATGCCGAAGTCTAGCGCATACCCTTTGCCACGGCGCGTATCATCAAATCGCGCGATCGCGATCGCCCCCATTTCTTGGGCAACTGCTGCTGTTTCATCCGTGCAATTATCAGCCACTACAACCAATTGATCTAGAGAAGTCAGTTGCTCTAGCACAGTTTCTAACGTGGCTCCAATGCCAGCCGCTTCATTATGGGCAGGAATTAAAACAGCAATACGAGGGCGTGGCGAATCTTGCCAACGCCACACTTTTGGCGGAAAAAGCGCCGCAAGACATTCAATCATTAACACAAGGCTTGGAATCAAGAGCAATATAGAAATTGCGAATAGAATGATTTCAACTATCAGAAGCAGCCAATCAGTTGTTGCCAAGTTCGTTACCCTTTGTGAGCTTGCTTAACAAACACAGTGCTCATCGCCTTTACAACGAAGATAGAAGCTTCATTAGCTTGCTATTTTTAGACATTCTTTTCAGTTAAAGCAATATCACCCTGCTCCAAAAAAGTTAGCCTTACCGCACTACGTCACTTGATTCTTTGAGCTTGCCAAAAAAAGCGGGATGGGCTTCAGGCGCATAAGCTTGCTGTTGACTAATTGGCATGACATAAGGCGAAACCTTACTCTTGCCAATCCGGTTCGCCACAACGCCTACAACTGGTAAGTGATATTTCTCTAGATTACTTACTGTCTCTTTAACAAGACTCTGCTTTGTTTTATTGAGGCTAACTACTAACAACAATCCATCGGTTTGTGCAGTTAGAAAATTACTATCTGTTGACGCATCTAACGATGGACTGTCATAAATAACCAGGTCATAGCTACCTTGCAATCGTTTGACTAACCGTTGCATTTCGTTGGAAGCGAATAATCGAGTGGCACCAAACTGAGCAGAACCTGCTGTTAATACAGACAGATTACTGTCTCCAGGTATCTTTTCAATTACCTCGGCTGCATCAACTCGCTGTTGCAGAACATCAATTAAACCTTTTTGATTGAGCAAGTTCAAATGCAGATGCAGTTGAGGGAAGCAAAGGTTTGCATCCACCAATAAAACCCGTTGCCCCATTGCGGCAGCGATTAAAGCAAGATTCAGAGCAACCGTTGTTTTACCGTCTCCAGGTTCCACAGAGCCAACAACCAGCGATCGCACAGGTGGATAAGCTAAAAATCGCAGATTGGTATACAGCGAAGAAAATGCGTCTGTGAACGGTTCTGAATTGGTTGGCTTGATTCCATCCGTTGCTAGATTCAACCCCATTTTTTGGCTTGGAATCATCCCAAAAAGTGGGAATAGCACAGCATCTTGCAAATCTGCCACCGTGACAAATCGATTACGGAGCTTCTCTCTTAATAAAGCCGCAGCAACTCCCAGCAATGCGCCAAACGCCAAGCCCCCCGGAATCATGGGCTGTGCCTTTTTGCCTCGAGACGCGATCGGCTTACCTGTCCTTAGATCGCTGACCAGTTTTGGTTGGGCAATAATTTCCCATGGCACTTCTTTTTGAGCCGCTTCAACTCGCAATGTCTCCCGCTGCAATAAAAACTGATTTAATGTCTTAGTCGCAATATCCAATTGCTGTTGCAGCGTATTGTATTGCCGAGTAATGGCAGGAAGTTGATTTAATCGATTCTCCAATGCGGCTTTGTTTCGAGCAGTTTCTTGTACGCGCACTTGCAGAGATTGACTTAAATTAGCAGACTGAACCAGTTGCTTAATCAGATCCAAACGTACCGGATCTTGAAATGCCAAAATCTGAGAATTCTCTGAAACTCCAGGTGAAGAATCACTCAGGTTCTGTTGAGATTCTTGAGCAGCTAGCTGCGCTAAATTTCTTTGCTGATCGCGCAAGCTTTTAACAATAGGACTATCCTCACTAAAGCGAGCGAGTTTAATCGCAATGATTGCCTCCACTTTCTTTAACTGCGTAAGCAAGTCTTGATAACGAGGATTTTGGCTGAGCGAAGCCGCTCCCAGTGCCTGATTTGGAGTAAAGCCAAGTTGCTTTTGCAAGACAGAATACAGGGTTGTCTGCTCTCGCAATAGTGTGTCAGCTTCTAACTTTTTGTCGTTCACACCTTTTAACTGGTCTGACACCTGATTACTTTCAAGGGCTGGATCGGTTAATCGATACTGCTGCTTAAGAGCCTGCATCTGACCTTCCAATCCCGTAACTCGTTGCTGCAAGGTAGGAAGTTGCTCTTCAATAAATTCCACGCCAGCCTCAGTTCGCACTTTGCGATCGTCAAGACTGAATTTGAGATAGCCTTGGGCAATTTGTTCTAAGACAAAGCGAACCTTTTCAGGATTAGATCCTCTGTAACTAACCTCGATCGTTCTCGTCGAGTCCAGCAGATTTGTTCCAATACGAGCAACTGTAAAATCTTGATTTTTTAAATCTCTAGCTAAGGATTCAGCCGTCACTCCATAGATATCTGGAATAGTCTTCGCTATTTTAGAGAGTCTATCAGGGCTTTGTAGAACTTGAAGCAAGGTTGGATAATCAATGCCGCTGCCGTTATTGTCTTGTTGAACCTGTGCCCGTGAAATGGCAGATGGATCTGATAAGCGCCCTTGTGAAGTAATTGGCTCAACTAAAACGACAAAGCTGCCTTCGTAGATCAGCGGAAAAGTTCTAGTCATCACCCATCCGCCAGCGCCCCCAAGCAGGGTCAGCACTAGGACGATTGGAATGTTTCGCCGAACAGCCCCCACCAAAGAGCGCACTTTAAAGCCTCCACTTTTAGGCTTGTGATCAGCTTCTCCGCCCATATCGCTGGGGGGCAATGGAACCTCTTCCAAATGATTTTGCCCGTTGAAAGTTAGGTTCTGTGCATTTTGTCCGGCTTGCATGGGTTACCTCATCTACAGTCGATTAAGTTCGTCACTAAACAAACATTTCAGAGTAGAGCATCCTGAAATATTACCGATTTGCATTAGGAAATAATACGTTCCTAAACCCTGAGATTCCGCCAAAGATAGTGAGTGGAACACCGATCGCGTTGATCAAAAAGTCATTCGCTGATGCAATGAAGGTTCGATTCACTACAACGATGTCATTATTGTGAAGCGCCGGGTTGCGTCCCGCGCTCAAGTTTTGATCAAGATCGATCGAATATTTGTTGCGTGTAATGGTGCCATCTGGATTGAGACGGATTAAATCCACTCCTTTTTTGCTGGCTCGACCCACTCTAAACCCACCCGCTGCCATAATAGCCTGGTTTAGAGTTGTGTTTGGTTTTAGCTTAAGTGAGCCTGGAGCGGTAACTTCGCCAACGATGCTGACTGAAATAGTTTCAGGAGAAAAGTTGCTCGCCGCAACCTGAGTGGCTTCTGCTGCATCAAGCTTGTCAGCTTTAGGAATGATGATAGTGTCGCCATCGCGAAGCAAGATATCTTGGCTGAGGTCACCTTCGCGTAAAAACTTCCATAGGTCGATCGCCACAACTTCTTCGCGATCGGTTCGTAGCCGACGAATTTTCACCTCACGAATATTGGCAATTTGAGTCACACCACCAGCCGATTGAATCGCTTGACTCACTCTAGGCCACTGGTTTCCGCCTTCAGATGCCGTTCTTTGATTAAGGCTTGTCTGAGAAACCTCATTACTAATGACACTAATAATGTAAGAGCCAGGGCGATTGACTTCTCCAATCACACCAACCTTAAGGGGTCTGGGTGCCAATAAACTAATCGTAACTAACGGACTGCGGATAAACCGACTATATTTCGCTGAAATTGCTGTCGCTGCTTGCGTTAATGTCAAACCTTGAACAGGGACACTTCCGACCCAAGGCAAGTTGAGCGTACCATCTAATAAAATCGTGTACCGTGGCTCTAGGGCTAGCTCTGGAGCAATGTCAAAAATTTCAGCCCTGACAATATCTCCGGCTCCTAGGGTGTAGGCATCGCCTAAAATCGTGCCTGGTTTAACATATGAGGGAGGAAGAGACTCAGGTAATGGCACTCTTTGTTCAAAAGGTAAGGAATTTTGCGAAGGCACAATAGAGGGCGAACTCTGAGCCAAGACAGACAAAGGCTGAGCTGTTCCGATCAGAGATGACAAAACGATTCCTGCAAAAGAGTGGGGTTTTCTCCTAATCATCATGTTTTGTCTAAAAAGTGACGAAGTGTAAAGGGTCGATTTGAGCAATGGTCACAGATATTTCTACTATAGCTTTCCTAAATCAGTTCACTATTTGGAATGACTTAGCTATCTAGTTTCAAATATTTGAACCTTATTGAAAAAAGCAGACGCATACACCCGTGAAACTACTAGATCTTGAGGTACTCTGCTGACTTGAGAAGGTAGCGCACTTTCAACATGGAATTTCCTTGTAAGAAGATTTCATTTTTACAGCATTGCGGTACGTAAAATCTATGCCAATTTAAACATACCCATGGCTTAAGAAAAATAGACAAAGCTCCCTTAACCGCAACTGCCGAAATGTTATTGGTAATTTATCAAAGTAGCTCATTTCCCATAGGGTGGGCTGGCTTCAGTTGCACATCAGGTTAATTTTGAAACTATCGAAATTATATTCAGCAACGCCAACGAGTGAATAGGTAATATTGTTGGCGTTGCCAGCTAAGCTCGGTGCCCCATAACCTGCATTCTCCATGACTGACAACACGAGATCGCGACTGCACCAACTCCTACAAGAGCGAATTGAGCATCCAGAGCGGGAAAGTGACGTTGACAAGCTGATCCATCAAACCTTTGATCAAGACTGTGCCATTTTAGTGTTGGATTTATCCGGTTTTTCGCGGCTAACGATTCGCCGTGGCATCATTCATTTTTTGGCAATGGTGCATCGCATGAGCGCGATCGCCGATCCGCTTATCCTCCACCATAAAGGGCGCGTGATCAAACAGGAAGCCGATAATTTATTTGCGGTTTTTCCAGAAGTGACTGCGGCAGTAGATGCAGCCGTAGATATTTTGCAGGGTTTTGCCGCCGTAAATACGGGCTTGCCGGATGACAAAGATCTTCATGCCAGCATTGGTATTGGCTACGGCACCACGTTGCTCATTGGCGATAGTGACCTTTACGGCAGCGAAATGAATCTGGCAAGCAAACTGGGCGAAGATATTGCGCGTCAAAACGAAATTTTGCTAACTGAAGAGGCTTTCAAGCAGCTTCACGCTTCCAATCATTCCTGGGAACAACTCAGCGTTCCTATCTCTGGTCTAGAGCTAATTGCTTACGCGCTGAGATAAGGTAAGATTTCACCGCTCCTTTGGTTCGGTTCTACTCACTGTGGTACAAGTAAGGCAATTGTTAGAGTAGCGTGTAGAAAGATAAAGCAGCTTGATTGAGGTTTTGATTGTGAATAACCAAGAACGTTTGCCAGAATTTATTACTGACGAAATTGAGAAAGGCAATTCACTGCTGCAATATGTGCAGTCAATGCCTAGTGAAACGATCGCTCAATTGTCCCGACCTGACTCTGTGGAAGTGTTTCAGGTTGTAGAACGGAATATTATTGGGTTATTGGGTGGGCTTCCTTCCGAGGGCTTCAACGTCCAGGTTTCCACCACTCGCGAAGATTTGGGGCGGTTGCTGGCTTCAGCAGTGATGAGTGGATATTTTCTCCGTAACGCTGAACAGCGGATGGCATTTGAAAAATCCTTCGCGATCGCATCCGATGCGACAGCAGAATAAGCAGCCTGCTTCGCGCCAAGATGGAGTAAGTAAATCGATAACAATAGACTCGGTGAGCGATCGCTTGCCGAGTTTTGATATTTTGGCTCTGCGCTCTACACTGCTGGATTGGTATAGCAGTCATGGGCGCGATTTG
>CASBQE010000125.1 GCA_949127665.1 Synechococcales cyanobacterium PMM_0083 | reverse complement strand
GGAATCTGACAGAATAAAGGAGTATTTATAGAAGAGGTCGGATTGATTAGCTCACCTTAAACCAATGGTGAAATGTCAGCTCAGCGATCGCCCCTTTTTCCCAATTCATCCGATTTCAGGAAAGCAGCATGGACAATAACAACTGGCTGACTCAAATTCTGATGCTAGGAGTAGGCACAACCTCCTTAGTAGCCGACAAAATCCGCGAAGTCAGCGATGATCTCGTCAAAGATGGCAAGCTCAACCCTGACCAAGCAAAAGAAGTAATGGATGATTTGTTGCAAACGCTCAAGAGTGAGCAAGGCAACCTTGAAACCCAAATGCAGCGCCAGCTTCGGAATGTTTTGCAAGATATCGGGGTGCCGCGCCAGTCAGAAATGGATGAATTACGCGGTCGGATTGATCGACTTGAGCGCCAAATTCGTGACCTAGAAAATCGCCTCTGGCGTTAAGGAGTGCATTAATGATCATTCCACCCGGTTTTTGCCAACGTTCAGCTTCAACCAAGCTTGGCAGAATGGCTTATTACACGGCTGATGCTGCTTTTCCAGGAGCTACTCTCTCGGAGAAATCGTTGCCACCTCTAGTTTTTTTACATGGATTTGGCGGCGGTTCTTCTGCCTACGAATGGTCGAAAGTCTATCCGGCGTTTGCCCTGGATTATTGCATCCTAGCTCCCGATTTGCTGGGCTGGGGGCGATCGGAGCATCCAGAACGGAACTATCAAGCGGAAGACTACACCTCTACCATCACCGAATTTTTAGAACAAACTTGCACTGAGCCTGTACCCGTTGTGGCATCGTCGCTGACGGCTGCCTTGACGATTCGAGCCGCGATCGCCCGTCCCGATTTATTTAAATCCTTAATTCTGACCACACCTACCGGGCTAGCCGACTTTGGCAAAGACTACACTAATAACTTTTTTATTCAACTGATCAAGACTCCAATTCTCGATCGCCTACTTTATAACGTCGGCATCGCCACATCCAGCGGCATCCGCAACTTTTTGGAAGAGCGACAATTTGCCCGTCCAGATCGCGTTTATCCTGAAATTGTGGAAGCCTATCTTGCCTCTGCCCAACAACCTAACGCAGACTATGCCGCGCTCTCTTTTGTTCGGGGCGATCTCAGCTTTGATTTAGCGCTTTATATGCCCCAACTTCAAGTGCCAACGGCAATTATGTGGGGAAAAGAATCTCAATTTACTGAAGCGGCAATTGGACAACGCCTTGCAGCTTTAAATCCAGAAGCAATTAAGCAGTTTCAACTGCTAGATGATTGTGGATTAACGCCTCAACTAGAATTACCCGCGATCGCGATCGGCTTAATTTGGCGCTTTCTCGCGACGCTAAACCCGTAACAAATCAGCCGTGAAGCCACCACATCAAACTTCGTACATCGAACTCTTGAACCCTAACCCTCAATCCGAACATCACGCACATTCAGATTTGTAAAATTATAGTTAAAGCCTTCTAACTCAATAGGAGTACCAATCTTGATCTTGTTATTGCCCAATACTGGACCATTTTTGGTAACTTGAGCGTTGCCTTGAAGGGTGAGCAGCAAATTTCGACTCAGCTTCGATTCGGGTCTGGGGTCAGGCATCACTTGCACTTTACCGTCTGGTTGAGGGACAAACACATTATCAGGCAATTCCTTCACACCTTTCACCGTGATCTCGCCGTAGGGCTGATTGCGAATGATGATGCTGGTCTTTTCCCCTGGCTTGAATAATGTTTCAGTATTTTGCCCAGCAACGCGCACTACAACCTCAATTTCAACGGGTTTGGTGGGGATGTTCACCTGCGCCACTGAACCGGATGCTCCTGGAAATACAAAGATGCCGAACAATACCAGCAAAATAACCAGAGCGGCTCCCAAATCCAAAATACTAACTTTGCCAAACAGCCGACCTTTAGAATCTACGACAGCCATAAAATGGTTCCTTAAGCTGGTGAAATGGCTGCTTTAGAAGACCCTTGAGTCTGTCGAAAATGCATGAGCGAATCTAGCATTCATTCAGTATCGCAAGATCTTAAGCAACCCTGTGAAAGGGTAGCATGACTTAGGTACGCATTCACTATTGTCTCACGAAGGATACCGACACTTGGATAGAGAAGCTGATAGAGTACCGATGTGTGTTTCGACCATTCACTTCACCTGATCTCACAAGGATTGACTAAAAATGAACAGCACTTTTCGATCCATTGCTCTGGCAAACATTACTCTGGCAAACATTGCTTTCATGACTTTTGCATTGATTAATCCGCCTGCTCAGGCTCAAACTAATTTTTCTGACTGTGCCTCTAAAGCGATCGCCAGCGGAGATGCCGCGATGGCTAACATCAATGCACTGGGACGCGCCCGGAATTTGGCTCGGCAAACGGCGGAAACCGCTAACGGTGGATTATCCAACTATCGTACCGATGCCTCAATGCATGGCAGATTGTCGGATGCGATGTGTCTGGATAATGGCAACGGCAGTTGGACTTTTACCATTAAAGGGGGCGCTCCGGGCTTTACCACGCCAACCACTGAAACAGTGGTGACCGTAGATAGCAACACTTGGCAGGTGAAGGTTGATTACAACGGCGCAGTGCGATCGTAATGGTAGCTAGTGCAGATAAACAGTGTGCCAATGTTACGGTACAGGAACCCCAACAAGCGCTTGGAACCGAGGGTTGCTCCATAAACTAGCAAAATCTGTATCGGTTTGCACTTGGGTTTTATATCTAGAGTAATAACCGATCGCCCGTTCTAGATTATCCAATGCGAAATCGGGCTGATCGTGCAGCAGGTAGTAATACGCCTTACCGTAGTAGCCATTGCCGTAATCTGGTTTAAGTTCCAGGCTCTTGTTCAATTCAGTAATGGCTTCTTCATATCGCTGCAATTTGAGCAACACGTAGCCTCGATGATTGCGGGCACGATAAAAACCTGGTTGATCGGCAATCACCCGGTTGTAAACCTCTAGGGCTTCGGCATATTGCCCCTGAATGTGGAGCAGATAGCCCCGTTCAAACCACATCAGCGAATCATCAGGGTTTAACGCCATTGCTTTATTACTAGCTGCTAATGCCTGCGGATATTGCTTGAGTCGGCGCAATGATTTCGTTTTGCCATGCCAAGCTGCAAATAAATTATTCGTATCGACGATAGTTCGATCAATTGCCTGGTCGTATGCCGCGATCGCTTCCAAATAGCGTCTTGCAAAAAATAAGGCATCGCCCTCACGAACAAAGTCGTTAATGTCCAAATCCAAGCTTGAACTCTTCGACTTCAAATCATCCAACCGCTCGGTTAAGGTATCAATCTGACGTTTCTTTTCATCCGAAAGATTATCTTTTGAGGTGGATACCAGCGTAATGCTAGTAATTTGCTGAAAAATTCTATCTTTTTCTCGCTCCACCTCGGTTGCAGTATTTTTAAGCGTTTCTAACTGAGTTTCAAATTCAGTTTTTAGCTGATCAATTTCAGCCTGAAATTCACTGGCTTGTTGCTGCACTTGTCGGGTGACGGCAAGAGACTCTTTCCCCAGTTCAATCATTTGTTTCTGAATCGTCAGCGTCTGTTGTTTTAGTTCTGCCTGCACTTGCGTTTCAATTTCTTTTTGGATCTGCTCATCCATTTGTTCTCGCAGTTCTTGAATTGCCCTTTGGCGAGATAGATACAGCAGGACTGTGGCAATAATCGGCAGCACCGTCAAAATCGCCAGCAAAATATTTAGCAACGAGGTCGTATGGTTGAAAGCGCGATCGACCTCTTCTTGAACCAGCTTCCGCGTTTGCAATTCTTGCTGATCTTGGGTTCGGTTCGGTTCTGGTGAGCTTTGTAATTGCTGAGCTTGGGTTGAGGCGGCAGTTGCAGGAGATACAGGTTGAGCTTGGACTGGCTGCACCACCCACGACAAAAAACTAATCCAACTGGCTGATATGATTCCTATCAGTCCAGTCCCGATGCAAACCTGTCTTTTCATATGCAACTAGCCGATCTCCACTGTGTAAGCTGATTCTAGGGCGATCGCCTTAAAATTCAAAAATCAGCGAACTAGCTTTGCAAGCTCCTCATAATCTGGCGCACACTGTAAGCTTGGTTCTAGATCTCAGATACGCTCAAAACTTAGGTGCAAGAACCGATTTGCTTGTCTCCCCGCTTGCTGCTTTTGTTGAAAGCTACCTTTAGACATTTAGAATACTTTGAAGTTTTGAATAAGGCTTTCAACGCCTATTAAATACCAATAATATTTGTAGTTTTCTATACTATAGTTAACGAAACAATATAACTGTTCGCGCAGTCTGATATTATCCGTTCGTTTTTGCTTGAAAGGCTTGGTTGAGCGATTCTACACCGTTAATTCAAAATCGTGGAATGTTGAGTTGCTCCTCGAACCTTTTTATTGGTTCTGTTTTAACTTAAGAGGTTCATGAAACGGTGGGTCAAAATCCCCTTGCTCTATTAAAACGCTATGACGCGATCGCGATCGCAAAATACTATAGGGTTCGCCCCTGGCTAACACTCTGGCGCACCTTAAAAGTCATAGTCTCATTTTTAAGCTTTTTCCTTGGGCTGAAGCTGGATGCATGGCAAAATCGGACGGAGGTCAATCGATTTAAACGTGCGACCCAGTTACGCCAAACTTTAATTCGGTTAGGTCCAACTTTTATCAAAGTCGGGCAAGCGCTTTCTACTCGTCCCGACTTAATTCGCAAAGATTTTCTCGAGGAACTCACCAAGCTGCAAGATCAACTGCCGCCCTTCTCGACTGAGCTAGCCTTTCGGATCATTGAGCAAGAGTTGGGGCGATCGCTAAAAGAAATCTATAGTCAAATTTCTCCTCAACCCGTTGCAGCCGCAAGTTTAGGTCAGGTTTATCAAGCAAACCTCTACAGCGGTGAAGAAGTTGCCGTAAAAGTGCAGCGCCCTAACCTGTTGCCCACATTGACTTTAGATTTGTATCTGATGCGGTGGGCAGCCAGTTGGATTGCGCCGTGGCTACCACTGAATCTAGGGCATGACTTGACGCTCATTGTCGATGAATTTGGCATCAAGTTATTTGAAGAAGTGGATTATTTAAATGAAGGGCGAAATGCAGAAAAATTTGCGACCAACTTCCGGAATAATCCAAGGGTAAAAGTCCCCTCGATTTATTGGCGCTATAGTAGCCGTCGGGTGCTGACTTTGGAGTGGATTCATGGGTACAAACTGACGGATACCGATCGTATTCGAGAAGCAGGCTTGGCAAGTGATGATCTGATTGAAATTGGCGTGACTAGCGGTCTACAACAGCTTTTGGAGCATGGCTTTTTCCATGCCGATCCTCATCCTGGAAATTTGTTTGCCATGGCTCCCCAATGTGCCGTGGATGGAAGCGAATCCAGTGAATCGACCAAAGCTCGGATGGCATACGTTGACTTTGGCATGATGGATCAGCTAGATGCATCCGCTAAAGAAACGTTGGTGGATGCAGTCGTTCATCTGGTTAATAAAGACTATGAAGATCTGGCAAAAGATTTCGTGAATCTAGGTTTTTTAACTCCAGATGTTGACATTCAGCCGATTGTGCCTGCTTTAGAAGCTGTTTTTTCTCAAGCTTTTGGTGAAAGTGTTCGGGATTTCAACTTCAGAACCATCACTGATAGCTTTTCGGAATTGATGTATGACTATCCGTTTCGGGTGCCTGCCAAGTTTGCTTTAATTATTCGTTCGTTGGTCACGCAAGAGGGATTGGCGTTGACGATTAATCCCAACTTTAAAATTGTCGAAGTTGCCTATCCTTACGTGGCAAAGCGCTTGCTCACTGGAGAATCGCCTCAACTGCGCCGCCGCTTGCTAGAGATGTTGTTTAAGGATGGCAAATTTCAGTGGTCGCGGTTGGAGAATTTGATTGCGATCGCCCGCACCAATGGCAATTTTGATCTGCTGCCTTCAGCTCAAATGGGCATTCAATTTTTGCTTTCGGAGGAAGGGAAGTTTTTACGTCAGCAGTTAATCATTGCTCTGACTGAGGATGATCGCCTACATACTGATGAGGTTCAGCGCCTTTGGCACCTGATTAAAGATGATTTTCAGCCTGGGCGCTTACTGAGCGCGGCAATGGGCGCGATCGCCGAGTTCTCTACCGCCACAACTGCCACTTTAAACAAAGCTCCTATTTAGCCGCCACCCACAATGGTGACAATTTCTAGGCGATCGCCGGATTGTATCTCAGTGGTTTCCCAAAACTGACGATGTAAAATTTCGCCATTGTATTCTACTGCAACCAGCCGTGGATTTAAGCCCAACTGTTCTAAGAACCCGGGTATAAATGTGTTCTTGGGGCAATCGCGCCGTTCACCATTCACTTGAAGCGTGATTAGATTATCCATAAACTCTATTCTAAAGCCGCTGCTGACGCTTTAAAATAGAAAGTCGTTTGACCCATTTCCCCGACCATTTATTCCCTGATTCCCTAATGTATACACTGGACAAACCCACCGAGCGATCGCTCCAAGATCCTCTGATCATCGCCGGACGCACCTTTCACTCGCGCCTGATGACTGGAACCGGTAAATATCGCAATTTTGACGAGATGCGGCAGAGTGTCGCTGCTAGCGGTTGCCAAATTGTCACTGTTGCCGTCCGCCGAGTTCAAACCAATGCTCCCGGACATGAAGGGCTAGCGGACGCTTTAGATTGGAGCAAAATTTGGATGTTGCCCAACACTGCCGGATGCCAAACCGCCGAGGATGCCATTCGGGTGGCGCGTTTGGGTCGTGAAATGGCAAAACTGCTCGGTCAGGAAGACAACAACTTTGTCAAGCTGGAGGTGATTCCGGATGGTAAATATCTATTGCCTGACCCGATTGGCACCTTGGCCGCCGCAGAGCAATTGGTCAAAGAAGGATTTGCCGTTCTGCCTTACATTAACGCCGATCCGCTGTTGGCAAAACGCTTAGAAGAAGCAGGCTGTGTGACTGTGATGCCGTTGGGATCGCCAATTGGCTCCGGGCAAGGGCTAAATAATGCTGCCAATATTCAGATCATCATTGAAACTGCGAAAGTGCCAGTGGTAGTAGATGCTGGCATTGGGGTGCCCAGTGAAGCGGCTCAAGCGATGGAAATGGGGGCTGATGCGCTGTTGATTAACACCGCGATCGCCCAAGCTCAAAATTCTCCAGCAATGGCACGGGCGATGAGCCTTGCAGCAGAAGCGGG
>CASBQE010000124.1 GCA_949127665.1 Synechococcales cyanobacterium PMM_0083 | reverse complement strand
TCGCCCGACGTAGCGTTAAATTGTTCGTTAAAGGCTGAAGCAGCATGAATTTCACGCCCACAGTGAACTTTCTTCAGTCTATAGGGTTTGCCCCTTCCTATGGCATTGCTTAAGCATTAAAGAAACTCTGATTTTTTTAGAATTTGTAGATGAAAAGCCCTTATTTAAGGCATTATAAGTGTGTAGCGCCGTTGCTTCACACTTTGAAATGTCGCCAGAATACAGCGTTCGAGAAAGCCCCAAGGCAAAACACGTTTCCTTGAAAATGTCTATCCAAGGAAACTTAGAGGTAATCATTCCTAAAGGGTTTGATCAAAAGCGCATTCCCGAAATTCTTCAGCAAAAACAAAGCTGGATTGAACGGGTTACCCGTCGCATGGTGACCCAGCAAGCGTTGGCAGGTTCCGATGTTTTAGCTGATCGCCCAGAACGAATTGCCCTTCAGGCGATCGCTGAAAATTGGCAGGTTGACTATTCTCCCAATCAGAAATCGGGTATTCGAGCGAAAGAATATTCTGGCTGCCGACTCATTCTAGAGGGCAACGCTGAAAACGTCGAGGATTGCAAGACTGTTTTGCAGCAGTGGATTGCTCACAAAGCCCGCGTCCATTTTGCTCCGTGGCTTCGGAGCATCAGCCGCGATTTGGCGTTGCCCTTTCAGGGCATCTCTATTCGCCAACAAAAAACGATTTGGGGCAGTTGCTCAATCCGTAAAACGATTAGCCTCAATAGTAAATTGCTATTTTTGTCACCGTCTCTTGTCAGATATGTGCTAATTCACGAACTTTGCCACACGATTCACCTGAACCACTCTCGCGATTTTTGGGCGCTCGTTGGCACCTATGAGCCTGATTATGAAATGCTTGATGCTAATTTACGAGATGCGCGGTATCTAGTTCCCTGGTGGATGGAGTAATAAATGACGTTGGCTCTTTGGCGATCGCCCCTTGCCCGCGCCCTTCATCGCAATCGTTCCTTGGTTTATGCGCGCTACTTTCAACTCGCAACCGTTCGGGTCGATGGTCGTCCTGCAAATCGCACTGTTGTCTTTCGGGGGTTTCTAGACAATACTAATCAACTGAAGATAATCACTGATGCTCGTAGCGAAAAAGCAGATCAAATTGATCAAAACGCTTGGGGTGAAGCCTGCTGGTATTTTCCCAATACTCGTGAACAGTTTCGTCTTTCTGGACGATTAACTCTAGTTCGAGAAAGCGACGCAGATGCCCAGTTGCTTGATGCTAGAACGCGATCGTGGCAAGAACTCTCCGATGCAGCCCGCGTGCAATTTACCTGGTCGCATCCCGGTACATCGAGAGAAGCCACTGAGTTTAACCCTCCGCCGCCTGATCCTATTACCCCGCTACCTCACTTTTGCCTACTACTGCTAGATTCTACCCACGTTGATCACCTTGAATTGAGGGGCGATCCTCAAAATCGCTCAATTTACTCCTTCAGCGACGCGATCGGTTGGTCAATGCAGTCAGTCAACCCGTAACGAATTGTCTAAAACCAGACCACTTTTCAGCTATTCTAGGAAAGGTTAATAAAACAACCGAGCTTTTACGGGCGATTAGCACAGTGGTAGCGCACTTCCTTCACACGGAAGGGGTCACTGGTTCAAATCCAGTATCGCCCATACACAAAGAACCTTGTAGAAACGACAAAAGCTCCTGTTCATGGGAGCTTTTGTCGTTTTGGGCTTCTTGCAGAGGCTAATTCTTTTGCACTGACTTAAGTATTTTTGGGTCAGTTTAGGTCACCAATTGGGGTAAAGATTGGGGTAAATGGTTTAGTATAGAACAAGAATACTGTTTGAACGCTTATGTACTCTAAACCTCGTCAGGGCAAGAAGTCTAAAGCTGGCTCTGTGCAACTAAAACTTAGCAATAATCGGCTTCAGCTTGTATTTTCCTTTGGTGGCAAACGGCACTACTTGAGTTTGGGATTGACAGATACCCCTTACAACCGTAAGCAGGCTCAGAATAAAGCCTTTGAAATCCAGCGCGATATGGACTATGGGCAGTTTGATCCCAATGATTTGGACAAGTATAAAATTGGGGTAAGCCTCACTACTGTCGAACCTGTTACCCCAATTACCCCAATGCCGACTATCCTCGGAATTTGGAAGGGTTATTTCGAGAGCAAGCGCAGCGAAATAAAACCAAAGACAGTAGAAAAATACGAAAACTTCACCCGGTTGTTTGCCAAAATCAAAGACCTGCCGATTGAAGACGCAATGCAAGTTAAGACAGAACTTCAAAAAATCACAACTGTGGCGCGTGTCAGAGATGCCTTGACCTATCTCAACGCAGCAACTCAGTGGGCTTGTAAACATAAGCTTATTGCTACCACTCCTTATCTCGGCATGGCAAACGAAATGCCGAAGCCGAAGTACATGACTGATCCTCAACCAAACGCCTTTAGCCAGGAGGAAATGGAGCAAGTTATTGAAGCGTTCCGCAATGATAAGCGACCGGGTATGACTTATCAGCCCTATTTGCCACTGGTTGAATTCTTGTTTCGAGTTGGATGTAGACCTAGTGAAGCGATCGGCTTAACCTGGGATAACATCTCATCAGATTGCGGCACGATTTACTTCACAGGTTCACTCGTTCAAATTGGCAATCGAAGAGTTCGCAGCGAGGGAAGTAAAAATAATAAGACACGCAAAATTGCAGTTTCATCAAAGTTAAAAGCTTTGTTACTGTCTATTAAACCTGAGAATCCAAACCCTGAATCTCTAGTTTTTCCCAGTCCAAACGGTGAGTCAATCAATTACAGAAATTTTTCTCGAAGAGCCTGGTCAAGCATTGTTGACCCGATCAAACCGGAAACCACTCCCTACTGCTGCCGAGACACATTTATTACCTTGCAATTGCTGAAAGGAGTTCTTAGCACAATTATTGCTAAATGGTGCGATACTTCAACTCAGATGATTGACAAGAACTACGCTGATAAACTCAAACTTACGCAGATCCGTCCTCAAGATTAACAAAATTCTTCAGAATTAAGTGCGACTCGTTCTCCAGTTTTCTTGTAGGCAATTGCCTCGTCATCCAGCCTAAAGAGCGCAAGTTGATCAAAAAAACGTACTCCTACAGCAAGGAGGCATTGCGATCTCGTTACAAGCTAACATTTCCGGCTCGTTGGCGTTCTGCGACTCGTTCGTTTAAATTGAATTGAAGCAAATGCGCTGTGGTACGACCTTCAGGTGTTAATCCAGCAATGAGATCGCCTTCCATAGCAAAGTGTTCTGCCCACTCTTGCTCACGTGGATTAAAGAGGAAGGAAAAATGTTTTGTCTGTGGATCAAAGGAGCCGAGATCAGACCCTTTGTGACGGTTACAACGCCAACAAGCGTATGCCAAATTCTCAGCATCAGTCTTTCCACCATGCTTTAGGGCAATGACATGATCTACCTCATGGGGATAAAAGCTGATATTAGTGGCAAGAGTACAATATTCACAGCAAAAACTTGCTCGTTTTTCAACAATGCGACGAAGAGCTTCGGCAACGTAGGTCACGAAATTGCTTGCTGGGTGAGATAGGGTAGGTTGCCAATCTTAAGCATCACAATCAGATGTTCAATTCGTTCATATTCGTCCAGTTCCTTTTGCTCAGCAGGTGTCGTCTCTCCATTCTTGCTGCGAACAAGCAGAGTTTTTAGCCGCTCTTGCATTTCGAGCGTTGGGCGAAAAGCGGAAATTTGTTCAGGACTGGGTTTGCTAGTCAAAAAATCCAAAACATGGCGATAGACTTCCGCAGGTAATGTCGGCTGGTGGAGACATTGACGCAACAACTCAGGAAGCTGGTCACTCAAGGGAGCCAGTTGCTCCATTAAATCGTCAGGGACTTCAATGGTAATTGTTGCCACGATTTTTAGTGTGTAAGAAGTAGAACCACCATATTAGCCCAAATCTTGTGAATGCTCTGCTATGACGATGTTAGGGTTAGGTTACACAAGTTGCTAGAACTGAAGTTGCAAACAAGTCAACTACCCCAGTTCCCAATTCTGATCTTTGCTCTGTTTATACTCTGCCGTCTGCATCTGCTCACAAGCGATCGCAAACCGCTCCATCAAATGCTCATACCGTTCTGGTTCAAACGTAGACTCAACGGCTCCTTCTCGGTCAATGGCAACCACTTCCCCAGAAGTATCTTTTGGTATAACTAGGAGTCGATCACCTTCAACCTGGAAATCATAATCGTGTTCACCCTCAAGTTTCTGTTCTCCAGTGCGATCGAAGTAATTCCATAGCTGTTCAATCACGACAGCAGCTTGAGGACTCAAGATTGGGCTTTGCTTCCCCTGTATGTCTTCAATTTCAACTGAATTATAAATTTCTGGTAAATCGCTCAATGCCTGATCAAGCTCTCCTTCGTATTCGTATAGAAACCCGTCTTGATCAGGCAAGCTGAAATAGATTGTTTCTCCCGAAGTTTCTGACATCTCTTGCTGAAGCAGCAGGGTATACGAATCTTGTTCTACCCGAGTGAATTCATTCATCTCTTCTTGCATATTTTTATCCCTGCGAAATTATTGAGCATTACTTCTATTTATTTCAAGTAGAGAACAAGAAGTAATCCGATTAGCTTTTCTTGCGTGTGGATTTCTTCTGATTACTGAGCAGGCTGTCCTGATAGAACTCGATCGCTCTCATATGAGCAGCCGGGTCATGGCGATTGTGAAACCAGTCTTGAATCAACTCCAGATTGTAGCGAACACAACGACTGTTAATGCGTACCCAGTGAATCCCCTCAATCCACTCACCTTGCAGTCGATACCTTTTTAAGGTCTCGCCACTAAGACTGAGAGATTTTTTAGCTTGCTGTTTGTCAACAAATTGAACCATTTTTTATTCTCAAATATGAGGAAACCAAGTAAACAAATTCAATGGCTTAGCTAACCCCTTCGGACTCTGAACCCCACCAATACACATTTCTATCTTCTATTTGATACCGATAGACCTCCGCACCATCAAACAAAATTGAGATATTTTGTGGAACTTCTAACCCCAGTTTTTGAATGATTTCCTCCAAGGCTTTTGTAAGATCTTCAACTGAGTTAGATTGTGACTTAACTTTCTTAATGTTTTGTTGCGTAGTAGTATTCATCGACCATTACTCGCTCAAGTTTTTAATGTGTTGCTATTGAATAAATTGAAGGTTCTGCAACCCTAATTCTTTGGGTAATACCTATTGCCGTCGAAACAATACGTTTTAGATACTAATTGGGGGTCAAAACGGCTTTGACCAAGTTGATTAAACTTGAGGCAAGGCAAGCCATTTTGTAGCTCCATCATGACCTCAATTTTGACTATTCCAGATGGTAAAAATTGGCTCAAATAGCCACTTGTAACCTGTCGATAGTGTTTATGTCCCTGCTTCAGTTGAAGGTATCCAGCAAAAAAACAGCCCATTCTGCCACAAAGTGATGGATGCTCCCCAGAGCGAATAGTTGGACTGGTATCAATCAAGTAGAAGGGAGCCATTTGTCGTTTCTGCTGCACTTTGAGAAACTGGCTTTTAGTAATGTCTGGAACTTGTTCACCCTGTTGCACATCCTTTTGAAATTGCTGTATTAATGCTGCGGGAGCTTCACTAATCGGTCGCCAGTCATCGCCACTGGCATTTTCACCATTGCCTATGAACCAGAATCCACTGGACACCAGCAGAATGATCGCCAAAAAGAAGAACTTAAATAACTTGCTCATAACCTGGAATTTACTCGAATAATTTTCACGTTGGGAGGAAGTGGTAGCCCAACTTGCTGGTAAGCCCATACCTCCTCCTCTGCCATCTCTGTAATCTGCCCATACTGTTTCTGAGTCCGCCTAAGCTCATAACGAAATGCTTGCAGTCCTCCAGCTTTTTGGATAGCTCTTTGTAGTCGTCCCAAAGTAAGCTGACGCGCGACAGGTAGCGGCATCGCTAGATGGAAGTAATCGTCAGGATCACCCATTGGGTTACTGTAAACACCCTCGCAAATCTTGCCGTGCAATTTCCCAACATACGGAAAAGGTGCCGATGAGTTTGGCTGAGTAACTTCGTAGAGACGGTATTCGCTGCTTTGATAGAGCATCCTGGCAACTAGTTTGAAGGTAAGCTTCGGTCCTAGGCTGCCCACTTTTGGAAAGTCTGTTGGAATGCACTCTATTGAAAGTTGAGGAGGTATTGCGATCGCCCTTGGACTCACAACTGGCAATAGATTGAGTAGGGTAGATAGCACAATCGCAACTAAACTACTGCCCAGTAACCAAACCCAGTGGCGCTTTTGTCCTCTAAACCCTTTCATGCTTTTACTTCCTTTAATACAAACCAAAATTGCGAGGATCAACAGTTTGCCCGTTTGTTAACGTTTCAAAGTGTAGGTGTGCCCCTGTGGATCGTCCTGTAGAGCCAACCCTGCCAATGGCTTGCCCCTTCGTTACCTTTTGCCCTTTCTTCCAGGGCACACTGTTCGTCTGCAAGTGGGCATAAAGGGTCGTGCGACCGTTGCCGTGATCAATTTCAATCAGGTTGCCGTAGCCACCCCCGCAGCTAAAGTTGCCTTCAGTACAGGTGTTGATAATGTCTTTGACAACTCCGCCATCGGCAGCAATAATCTGAGTGCCCCTTGGGGCACCGTAGTCAACGCCCGTGTGGAGGCTTGACTGTCCGGTCACTGGATGAGTGCGCCATCCATAGGGGCTTGTCACCGTTCCTCCAACGGGTCTTGTGTAGGCTCCAGTCGGTTTCCCGTTACCCTGCGAAATAGCCGTTGAACAAGTGGATTTGCCGCGTCCTTTGAGTGAGCGATAGTAGCCCTCAACAGTGCGCTGTCCGTATTGAACAACGGTGGGACCGCCAATGTAATCACGCTCGTTACTATGACTGCACCCACCGGAGTACCAATTCTCGCCAAGACAGACTAAGAGACCATCCCCACTCTTTCCAAGGCGCTGATAGTATTGGATGTCTTTGGTCATTGCTTGCTTGAATAGTGTGTCTTGTTCAGCAGGTGGAAAATAACGGAGCAGTTCTGAGGAACTGGGTCTATAGCCTCCGTCCATTTTTTGAAGGAACTCCCTGCCTCCGGGTTTTCGGGCAATAACGGGACGCACGTCTTCTCGAAAGCTCATGAACTGATAGCGTCCAAGGGGAACCATGCAACCCTGGCGATCGCAGTTCACCTGCCCGACTGCGCTGTAAGTCCCAGAACTGGCACTCTCAATACTGGTAAT
>CASBQE010000123.1 GCA_949127665.1 Synechococcales cyanobacterium PMM_0083 | reverse complement strand
TTTACGATTCGCATTGGTTCCCTATTGCTCTACACCGGAGCTTTGATTCTGCTATACCTCACCAGTGCGCGACTGTTTTCTCAAAAAGCGGCATTTTTGACCGTGGCGATCGCCTCGCTCATTCCCATCTTTTTTATCGGCTTTGGCGTATTAACCCTACCCGATAGTCCGCTAATCTTTTTTTGGTCTGCCGCTCTTTTGATTGCTGCTGAAGAATTCTTCCGCCGACCAAGCTACAATCCAAGCTGGCGACTTGCCGCGATCGGGCTTATCGTTGGACTCGCATGTCTCAGTAAATATCATGGAGTCGTTTTAGGACTGGGCTTAGTCGGATTTTGCTTGACCAGCCGTCAGCATCGTGCCGCCTTCAAATCTCCCTGGATGCTGGCAGCATTGGGGTTATTTTTGATGACGATTTCCCCCATTATTATCTGGAACCTTCAGCACAACTGGGTTTCTCTGCGCTACCAATCCAGCAGAGCCATTCCCAATCGCGGCTATAGCCTGTTAGAACTTGTCGGCACCATCTTCATCGGCATTGGCTATCTCTTTCCTACTTTTGGCTTTCCCCTGTGGTGGGTCAGCTTAAGAACAACCTGGGATCAGCGGCATCTCCCCCCACATTTGCCACTCGCCACTTGCCACTCGCCACTCGCCATATCCCTAATTCGCTGGATTTCCCTACCCATTATTCTGAGCTTCACCTTGATGGGTGGCTATCGTCCGATTTTGCCGACTTGGGCAATGCCGGGTTTTTGGGGGATGACGCTGCTGTTGGGCGATCGCGCTGCACAGTGGTCGCTCCGTGGAGTGCGTCGCTGGCTGTGGAGTTCAGCGTTGATTGTTGGTGTATTGCTGGCGATCTCCCTCTCACATCTCACATTAGGAATATTACAAAAACCTAGCGCCTATGCTGTGCTGGGTGGATTGATTCCGGCAACAGTTGATGGCTCTGTGCAACTGGTAGATATTCAACAGGTTCGGCGTGGGTTTGAAGAATCTGCTGCTTTAACCAGTGCGCTCAAGCAAGCTGATTTTGTTTTTGCGGATGATATCTTCACGGCGGGCTATGTTGGCATGGCACTTGCGCCGCTTCATCCTCCGCCGATTATTTGCTTTAACGATGACCTGCGGGGTTTTGCGTTTTGGTCAACGCCTGAGGAATGGGTGGGTAAAGATGGACTCTACCTCGGGTCTAAACGTCAATTAAATTCCAGTAAATATGCAGGATATTTTCAAAGCTTTGAGCAGATTGGAGAAATTCCCATTTGGCGCGGCGGCGAGATCGTCGATGTGTTTCAGGTCTATCAGGGAAAAAATTTGTTAAAGCCTTATCCCAGGCTCTACGGAAATGGGAATGGGAAAGCACCTATACTGCGCGGGGATGGGTGAGGAGAGAGGTGCGAATGTCGAAGGACGAAATGCGAATGTCGAAGTGGGAGGTTTTTAATATTCGGCACTCGACACTCGACACTCGTCACTCGCCCTTTCCTATTCGCATTGCCCAGTGAATTTCTCTTAACAGGTCTGTCATGTTGGTGGGTGCAACCAGTACTTGTGTGGCAAGCTGAATAACACTATCGGGTAATGGATCGGGCATGGAGGAGGCTTGATGATGGCGATGATCCAGGAGAAGAATAGGCGGCAGGTGTTTTAAAAATTTTAGGGAAGAGAGGAGAGCGATCGCGTCAGGTTGATGCACATCACTCGTCCAGCAAATCAATAATAAATCGACACTTTGAGACTGAATTTGCTGGATAACTTCTTGCCAAGACTGCTTGACTTCGCTATGTAGACCTGCCGTTTGAAGATACTGAGTTAAAGCTTGCAGCCATTCTACTTGTTTTGGAAATGCTTCTAATGGCGCATGGAGTGGCGTAGTAACGTGATCAGCCGACAACAGCAAAGTGGAAATATCCACCGCCAAAATCGACGGTTGCCACACTGACGTAGCTGCAATCTGAAGGACTTGCAGCAGCGTTGCAGGGCTAACTTCGTTATCTTGGATAGCTGTGGTTTTTGCCAGATAAGGAAACACGAGCAAGCCAGGAATTTGACTGGCGGCTTGAGTGACCGCTGGATCGAGGGTTACCAGTGGCAGAACAGACAAAGACGGCGAACGGCTTAATTGGTCTAAATAGGCGGCTGGGTCGAATAGAGAACCCTCTAATAAAACGACGTGAGGCTTCCACACACGGGCTAGTAGCTCGGCTTGCTCTAAGTCATCAGATTCTAAAATGCGATAGCGATGGGATTGGAGCAGATGATTTACATCCTTCAGAGGAGTTGAAACGCGATCGCCGGGTGCATCAGAATACAGCCGCAAAATCGTCAGGTTCAAGATCGGGCGATCGCGAGAAATCGGTTCCTCTGTCTCGATCAAAAGCTTTGTCAAGGTTTGTTCCAACACCTTAGTTTGAACAGGCAAATTCATAAACCCATTCGCATGGCAGCGATATGCCTCTTCCTCTTCCACCGTTGTTGCCATCACCACCACCGGGAGATGCTGGGTTTCTGCGTTGGACTTAAGCAACGTCAGCACATCCCAACCCGATAGTAAGGGCAGCAACGGATTGAGAAAAATGATGCAGGGCTGCAATCGGCGCGCTTTTTCCAAGGCTTCTGTGCCAGAGCGAGCAATCACAACCCGATAGCCCAAAACCTCAAGCTGATCCGATAGCGCTTCAATGAACTGCGGCACACCTTCCACAATTAAAACTAAGCGATCGCGGCGAGTGGAGCCAGCAGATCCAACATCCGCTCTAAAACGATCCTGCGGCAGATAAATGGGCGATCGCCCCCCCAACCATTCACCTGACTCAGCAGTCAACGCATTGTCATTCTCATCCTGATAGGAAGGCGTTTTATTAGGCGGTAATGGTGGCAACAAAACAGTAAATTGACTGCCTTCGTCTTCTTTAGACAAAAAGGTGACATCACCACCATGCAGTCGAGCCAATCGCCGCGTTAGCACCAATCCCAACCCCGCCCCTTCAAACTGGCGGGTCAACGGGTTTTCAAGCTGCTGAAATTTCTGAAAGATCAAGTGCTGCTTATCTGCCGGAATGCCAATGCCTTGATCCCAAACCGTAAAGGCAATCCAGCCGCCCCACCGATTCACCTTTAAACCAACTCGCTTGTCTGGTTCGGTAAACTTGAGCGCGTTTGACAAGAGATGCATCAGCATTTGGCGCAGCCGCAGTTCATCAGCAATCAGAATATTTAGCCCAGAAGCAATCTCCAACGAAAATTGACCCATTAGCTGCTCATCCGTTGGCGGGATTTCTGATTTATTTTCTAATAGTCGTAGTTGCTTCGCTTGCTCAAACGCCTGAGCGCAAACCGTAGAGATTTGAACGGGTGCAAACAACAATTGCAATTGCCCCGTTTCAATCCGCGTCAAATCGAGAATATCGTTCACCACCGTCATCAAATGGCGGCTACTTTGATAAATCAGTTGGGCATAGCGCAATTGTCGCGGATTCAGTCCGCCCAAGGTTTGATCTTTGAGCAAGCTAGACAAGCCCAACACGGAGGTGAGCGGAGTTTTTAGCTCGTGGCTAATGCAGGCTAAAAATTCATCTTTGAGCCGATTAAGCTGAACGAGATCAGCATTCTTGGCAGTGAGTTCGTGGGCTAGCTGCTGTTGTGCAGTCACATCTTGGGCTTGCACCAGCCAAAGCGCTTCAGTGCCCACTGCCATTAGTGCCTGAAGTGGCTCTACTAAAGTATTTTGAGGTGCATACTTAGATAAACTGTCACCCTGTAACACCGTGGCTTCGGCACTAGATGACTTGCCATCAGCAATCAGGTCAGCCAATCGAAACGAGCTGACCTGAGATGAGCTTGCGAGTGGCAAAAACGCTGTGCTTGATTGAGGTAAGGGATCTGACCAATCCAAGTTCCAGTCGGGCAGCAAAGTGCACAGTGGAATCTTGATGAACTGCAAAATCCGTTCCTGCCCATCTTTGAGCGGACAGGAACAAACACAAGTATTCGGAGAGGTTCCTAAGTGACATAGATTAGGTTCTGACAGGGATGGGTCTGCGCCCGGTTCTCCCAATAAATGAGAAGCTTCTTGACGAATCCATGCCGGATCGAGCAAATCACCGACTTGACTTCGCCAAATGGAGTTTTGGGCTAACACCTCGCCACTGTTGGTTTGCAACATGAGCGGTAGTGGTAAGCGTTCTAATAATGCCACCAATGCATTGAATAGTACGACTTGAGAGGTTGGCGCTGAAACAGCTTCAAATTGAACACTTAGTGAAGAGGGTATTGGGCTTGTAGGTTGGTTTTGCTGGCGCAGTTGATTAATTTCACCTTGTTGAGTTTTGATCCGCTGTTCTAGTTCGGCGCGTTGAGCGACCAACTGCTGAGTAAGCTGGATAATTTGGCGCTGTTGCTGGGCTGATTGGGCGCGTGTTGGGGTCTCTTCTGGCAATTTTGATAAGAAGACGGGCAAGTAGGAATCAGAGATTACTTCGGTTTCAGGCGGAACGATCGGGTTTTCAGCTAGGAGTTGAAAGACTTGTTCGGTGTCTAAAAGCCCCAAAACCTCACCTGTGCTGTTGATTAAGGCGATCGCGTCCGAATCGGGAAATTGCACCCGCATCATCAGTTGGTGTAGTTGCCACTCGGCTGGCACTAAAATTATCGGCTCGATCACAGAAGGCGCGATCGCGGTAATGGGCGAAGTCAATCGCGGCGGCAATTTCAAAGGAGGCATGGAAACGAGGCTTTCAGACGACAGCAATTGGGGCATCAAGCGCTGTAATTTGACGATGCCAATCGGCTGTTGCTGCGAATCCAAAATGATTAGGCGATCGCATTGGCTTTGGCTTAACGCGGTTAGCGCTGCTTGAATTGTCACTGTTTTTGGAAAAAACGGCACAGCATACACCAACTCACTCAAGCAGATATTAGGCAGAAGCATGATCAATTGCGCCGTGAAGGATGGTAAAGCCTGACGTGTGGAATGACCCTTAAGGAGTCACAAGCTTTTTAATCGCGCTCTATTCTTAAGTTTTAAGCGAAGCGCCCAATCGAAACAACTGGATGCAAAACGACGTTCAAACCAAACACCACCTTTTTCTGTTGGCGGTGTGAATCAGCAAAATTTAATAGAGAATAAGAAACAAGCACTTAGTTTTTAAAAGTTCAGCTCCTATTATGGGGGTGGATTGAGCAGAACAGGCAGACAATTATAATTAATTAAAGTTGTGTCTGTATGCTATATGCAGCCGCCGATGCAGCCGTCGCCTTTGATATATTTCGCGGCTTCCATAAAATATCTTCTAGCTTCTAATATTGTTGATTTTCTAAAAACTTTGTCTTCTCACCGCAATGAACAGGTCAATTCAAAAATCAACATGAATGAATTGAATCAACAAAATAGTGGCGGCATCACCGCAGCCGGGGTTGACAAAATCCGCACGATGATTGAAGGGTTTGACGATATTAGCCACGGCGGTTTGCCCGTTGGCAGAACAACTCTTGTAAGCGGCACTTCTGGCACCGGAAAAACTCTCCTCGCCGTCCAATTTTTACGAAACGGCATCGTTGATTTTAATGAGCCTGGTGTCTTTGTCACCTTTGAAGAGTCGCCTGCCGATATTATCAAAAATGCCTTTAGCTTTGGCTGGGATCTGCAAAAGTTTGTCGATGAAGGCAAGCTGTTTATTCTCGATGCTTCCCCCGATCCCGATGGGCAGGATGTGGTGGGCAATTTTGACCTGTCGGCGCTGATTGAGCGGATTCAATATGCGATTCGCAAATATAAGGCAAAGCGCGTCTCGATTGATTCCGTCACGGCAGTGTTTCAACAATATGATGCGGTTTCGGTGGTGCGGCGAGAAATTTTTCGGATTGTGGCGCGGTTAAAGCAAGTCGGTGTGACCACGATTATGACCACGGAACGAATGGATGAGTATGGGCAAGTTGCCCGCTTTGGCGTAGAAGAATTTGTCTCGGATAATGTAGTGATTTTGCGAAATGTGCTGGAGGGTGAACGCCGCCGCCGCACGATCGAAATTTTGAAACTGCGCGGCACTACCCATATGCAGGGTGAATATCCGTTTACGATGACGCACCAAGGCATTAATATTTTCCCGTTGGGGGCGATGCGGTTGACTCAGCGATCGTCGAATGTGCGCGTGTCGTCTGGCGTGAAAACTTTGGATGAAATGTGTGGCGGTGGCTATTTCAAAGATTCGATTATTTTGGCGACGGGCGCAACGGGAACGGGCAAAACGATGCTAGTCAGCAAGTTTTTGGAAGAAAGCTGCGTTCGAGGGGAACGGGTAATTTTGTTTGCTTATGAAGAGTCGCGCGCTCAGCTATCGCGGAATGCCTCTTCTTGGGGAATTGATTTTGAAGAATTGGAGCAGCAGGGCTTGCTAAAAATTCTTTGTGCCTATCCGGAGTCGGCAGGGTTGGAGGATCATTTGCAAACGATTAAGCAGGAGATTGCCGATTTTAAGCCAGCGCGAATTGCGATCGATTCTCTGTCAGCGATCGCCCGTGGAGTCAGCAACAACGCCTTTCGCCAGTTTGTGATTGGCGTAACCGGGTTTGCCAAGCAAGAAGAAATTACGGGCTTTTTTACCAACACCACCGATCAATTTATGGGGTCAAACTCCATCACCAACACGCATATCTCCACCATTACCGACACTATTTTGATGCTGCAATATGTGGAAATTCGCGGTGAAATGTCTCGTGCCATCAACGTATTCAAGATGCGCGGTTCCTGGCATGATAAAGGCATTCGAGAATATATCATTAGCGATCGCGGACTCGAAATTAAAGATTCATTCCGCAACTTTGAACGAATCATCAGTGGATCACCGACCCGAATCGCTGTAGATGAAAAAACTGAGCTATCTCGAATTATTCGCGGCGTTCAGCGCGATGAAGAGTAAGGTTTAGTATGATTGCGATCAATTATCTAACTGGAGCGGAAATCATTTTTGCATTCACTGCGCTGATAGGTGCAAATTGCAGAGACAAAAGGCTAAAGCCCTTTGCTCACAAGT
>CASBQE010000122.1 GCA_949127665.1 Synechococcales cyanobacterium PMM_0083 | reverse complement strand
GCAAGGCGATCGGCAAGGCGAATAATCGGGCCGCCTAGCTGATAAATATCAGAGTAAAACAGAATTCCTGGATACTGTCCAACGGGCGCAGGTGACGACACATAGACGCGCATCAAACTGTCATTTACCGTCAACCCAACATTACGCCTGATAATTTGCACAAGCTTTCTATTTCCGTCGCGACTACGATCTCAAGAGTATTGTGAAGGGTTAAACTCTCAAGTCATCTTAAAGACAAACGGTGCCCTGAGATATTCAGGTAAGTCGGAAATTTTTTGGGAAGAACGACAACGCTTTAAAATCAGAAAGAACGCCGACGACTTTCCGTGTTTCGTCTCGGCGTTCTTGCTGGTTCGCTCCTCACACTCCCCAAATATATATCACTGACACAGATCTGTCATCCCCTTGAAACATCAGAAAAAGTTATCCAAGTTGAGATTGATACTCAAGGTAGTGGTCATCGCTCAACAAAAGCTGCGTCATGCCTAAGTTAAATTAAGCTAACTCTCTATCGCTTGCATTGGGTTCCCTTAAGTTTTACGCTTGGATGATCATTATGAGATGCGCTCATTACGGATTGCGCGTGTATTAGGAGAACTCATGACCAATCGCCCCATTATCTTAGGCATCGTCGGCGACAGTGCGGCTGGCAAAACAACTCTGACACGAGGCATTGCCCAGGTATTGGGAGTTGAAAATGTCACAACGATTTGCACAGACGATTACCATCGATACGATCGCGCTCAGCGAGCAGAGATGGGCATTACAGCACTTCATCCTGACTGTAATTATTTAGATATCATGCAGCAGCACTTAGCCTTGCTGCGAACGGGGCAACCTATCTTAAAGCCGATCTATAGCCACAAAACCGGAACCTTTACCGCGCCCGAATACATCAAACCGAATAAATTTGTAATTGTCGAAGGGTTGCTGGGCTACTCAACCCGTGGGGCGCGCGATTGCTACGACGTGAAAGTTTATCTTGCGCCCCCTGAATCGCTCAGAACCGAGTGGAAGGTCAAACGAGACACTCAAAAACGGGGCTACACCGCAGAACAGGTGATCGCAGAAATGCACAAGCGAGAGCCAGATTCTGAGCAGTTTATTCGTCATCAGCGCCAATGGGCAGACATGGTGGTGACCTTTTATCCGCCAACCGACACACCCAGTGAGGGAAACGGACACTTAAATGTACGACTGGTACTCAGACCTAATATTCCCCATCCTGATTTAACCAAGGTGGTGAGTAATAATGCTGATTATTCCAATGCTGCCATTCGCCTAGGGCTAGATCGAGATATGGGCAAGCCCGTAGATGTGTTGGAAGTGGATGGACATGCAACCGAAGAGCAGGTGATTCAGCTAGAACACTTTATTTGTAGCGAAACGCCGAATTTGCTTTCGTTTTGCGATCGCGATATTAATCCAGGGCTAGGTAAAGTAATAGGCACCACTGGAGAAGCCATCCAGAGCTATCCGCTGGCGATAACCCAATTGTTGGTTGCCTATCATATGCTGAGGGCTACATAAGACAAATTGGCGCACTGCACTTTAAAGATGCTATGGCATTTAACGAGGGGCGAATCGTTAAACCCTATAAAAAGGACTGACGGACACGATTCCTTCAGTCTTAATCATTTATGCTAACTGTGACAACGGAGAGGCAGGGATTTGAACCCTGGGTTCCTTTCGGAACTCTCGATTTCAAGTCGAGTGCATTCGACCACTCTGCCACCTCTCCAAAAAGCGACCCTATTAGTGTAACCTTTTCAGAGTCAATGGGCTTCTATATCCTCAAGCGTTTGTTTAGTTTGCTGCCTGTTTTATTTGGAATCACGCTGTTAGTGTTTGGATTTTTGCATCTGATTCCAGGTGATCCGGCTGTGGTTTTACTGGGTGAGCGCGCCACGCCGGAACAGCTTGCTGCCGTTAGAGCACAGCTTGGTTTAGATCGGCCGCTATGGGTGCAATACCTAGCATTTTTGAACAGTTTATTTCATTTAGATTTGGGCACTAGCATCATTAGTGGAATCCCGATCGCAGATGAGTTGAAAGTTCGCTGTCCTGCGACATTTGAGCTAGCGATCGCGGCAATGATGGTCGCCCTGATCGTCGGCATTCCCGCAGGCATCATCGCTGCCATTCGACGGAATAGCTGGATTGATAATTTGACCATGACCGGATCATTGCTCGGCGTTTCCGTCCCGGTTTATTGGTTAGGGCTGCTGTTGATCTATCTATTTGCCGTAAATTTGCACTGGCTGCCGCCCAGTGGACGAATCAGCGTGGATCAGGGTTTCATCTTCCAGCCAATCACCGGGTTTTATATTTTAGATGCGGTTTTGCAAGGCAACAGCACTGCATTAATGGATGGGTTCGCTCATTTAGTGCTACCAGCCATCACTTTGGGCACAATTCCCCTAGCGATTTTGGCAAGAATCACCCGCAGTTCCATGCTAGAAACCCTGTCTCAAGATTACATTCGCACGGCTAAAGCGAAGGGAGTGCCAGAATTTTGGGTCGTCTGCCGCCATGCTTTAAAGAATGCGCTGTTGCCTGTAACCACGATCGCTGGATTGCAGTTTGGCACCTTACTCGGCGGCGCAATTCTGACGGAAACGATTTTTGCGTGGCCCGGAATTGGGTCTTGGATTTATCAAGGTATTTTGGAGCGCGACTATCCGGTGGTTCAAGGCGGGGTCATATTTGTGGCGATCGCCTTTGTGTTGGTCAATGCCTTAATCGATATTTCCTACGGGTTTATTGATCCAAGAATTCAGCTTCGTTAATGTTCGTGGCTTTATCACCATGCTGACCCGTGCCCAACAGCGATTTTGGCAATCTACTTCTGGAAGAATTGGCGCAGTTTTGGCGATCTCGCTGGTCACCCTGGCATTGCTTGCCCCAATTCTGCATCCTTATGATCCGACCACCGATCGCGATTATCTCGCTCGCCTCGTGCCCCCCAGCAGCCAACATTGGTTTGGCACCGATGCCCTAGGGCGAGATCTGCTAACTCTGATTTGGTACGGCATTCGCACATCGCTCCTGATTAGTGTGGTTTCCGTTAGCCTCGGTTTTTTGATTGGCGTAACACTAGGCTTACTTGCGGGTTATTTGGGTGGACGAGTCGATGGGGTGATTAGCTGGCTGACCGATATTTTGCTGGCGTTCCCCTCAATTTTGCTGGCGATCGCCATTGTCACCGTCACCGGACCCAGTTTGCAAAGCGCCATGATCGCGATCGCGATTGTCCAGATTCCTATTTATATTCGCCTAACGCGATCGATGGTGCTGTCCCTGCGAGAGCAAGAATTTGTCCAAGCTGCCCGTGCCATTGGTGCTACTCCATTCCAAATTGTTGTCCAACATATTCTGCCAGCCAGTCTTGCCCCGCTGATTGTGCAAGCTAGCCTCTCAATCGGCACCGCCACCTTAGAAGCCGCCGGACTTGGCTTTTTAGGACTGGGTGCTCAACCTCCAACCCCTGAATTAGGCGGTATGCTGGCGGACGCATTTAAAGGAGGCTATTCGCTCACCTCCCCTTGGACGACCCTCTTTCCGGGTCTATTCATTACCCTGATGGTGCTGGCGTTTAACCTTTTGGGCGATGGGCTAAGAGATGGGCTAGATCCAAAAGGCTAGTAGAGTAGGGCGTAAGTTCAGAAGAATTGTCCTGATTATTGAGTCGCATGTCCGTATCAGGTATCAGAACCTCTGAAACGGATTTTGACTTATGCGCCTGCTGACCAACACTTTACTATGTGGCTCACTGCTAACCCTTGTTGCAATAACTGCCTATGCCAATGAGTTTCAATCGACTAGCCAATATTCTAAAGCGGATAGCTCTCACGCAACTATAGAAGCCGTTTTGCAAAATGTATCTCCTAAGCATCGTGGGAGTGGTCGCTTTGGATTGGCTCAATATGATGCCTAGATTCACAGAGTATTTGCTATGGCAAATACCTGAACGACCAAACTCTAAAAAGAAAAAAGCAGGTGATAGGAAAACGATGGATTAGAATATGACTTTTAATCCATCGTTTAACGACTACCACCCACTCATCATCAGCGAAAACTGTAAACTGCCCAGCAGCTAGGCGAAATTTAACGCGAGTTGCAGTTGGGGTTTAGACCGGGTTTCTGGTATGGGCGCAGGGTTGGCTGTTACTGAAGGACAATATCTAGCAAAGGTACAGCGATCGCATTGTTTGCCGGGTGTAGGTTCCCAACCGCGATCATGACGCAACCGCACCGCCAAATCTCCAATCATCGTTTGCACCTGTTTTCGGTGTTCCCCAGTGGCTTTGAATCGAATCTTTTCACCCGTGCGTAAAAACAATAGACTCAGATATTGCAAACTTTGGCGATAGGTTTGCTCCAAAGCGAGATAGTAAAGCCCGATCTGGATATCGATTTCCGACGCATCGGGCAGTCTCACCTCACGGCTCGACTTATAGTCAATCAACTCCAAACCGCCATCCTCTAAGAAGTCAATCCGGTCATAGCGACCCGATATGACAAATTCCAGATTTTCTACTTGCAAATATCCCTGAATTTTGCCTTCCACAGCCAAAGGTTGCTGGATAGAAACTTCACTAGCAATAAATTTCTGATAGTATCGCTCTAAAATTTTTGTGCCTTCAACCACTTGGCTTTTGCTTAGCCCATCAGAGTGTTCTTGCCAGCATTGCTGCACCCATTGCATCGTAGGCAGGGGAAAGCGATAGTGCCAATCACGATGGCATTGTGCCAAAGCTTGGTGCAGTGCGTTTCCTAAAGCCGCTGACCCAAAAAACTCAGGGGTCGTTAGCTTATGCTCATACCGAAGGGAATACGCGTAAGGGCACCGATGATAAGTCTGGAGCTTGGTTGCTGAGATCTGATAGGTCATGGGGTATCGGATTACAAAAAAGCCAGAGCGTCGGATTATAAAAAAGCCAGATCGGTGTTCTATTTCTGGGTCTAAGTGCTGGCTGGCAAGAGTGCTTCAAGCAGAATAGAAGACTAGTTTTGTCCAATTGGGCGCTTAAACAAAGCATCTAGATAGATACGAGAGGCTTGCCGATGGTTCAATTTTTCAGGTGAGGCTTCGGTCTGATTTTGCAATAAAAATAGCGACAATGCCGCAGTAATGACCCGATCTTGATCCCAATCGGGTCGCATTTCCAAATATCCCTGAAGGGATTCGTGCAAAATTTCGGGGACTTCAACAAGCAAGCTAACGGTGGTATCCATAAATTTCTACTCTCACGCAGGTAAAGAGGGCAAACAACGACAACGAAGAACGAAAACTGCAAAGCCAGCCGAACTCCTCAGCAAGTCTGAACAATCCACAAAATTTAATTGCAACACTGTGGATTTTGCTTTTGGAGATTAGGCTTTTGTGTATGTCAGTCGACCTATTCTCAATTGAATTGCTTAGGTTGTCAATGTTGCGAAATATTGCAACCTTTTTTAGAACTCAAAAAAATCTACGAGAGAATGGGCATTTCAGCCTTTTTCTTGTTACTTAAGTTAATAAAAACTCAGCCTCAGCAAAACTGTTGCAAAAAAAACAGGATGGCTACCGAAACGGGGGAAAGTCCGATTCCGTCGTAGCGCCTGTGGAAAACAAGCCGAAATGTGTGGAAAACCTGTGGAGATGATGTGGAAAAAAAGCTGGTTTATTGTGGAAAGGGTGTGGAATAAATAGGAAAAGTAAGACGAATGCTAAGTTATGTAATGTTTTCTGAAACACTAAGATTTAATTAAATGAATTCACTTAATTAGTCGAATCTGATGAGGTCGCTTCGCAAACAGCCTACGCAAGAGGGCTGGGCATCCGTTAAAGTAGGAATGTCTCTGTAACAAACTGTTGCGATGAATTCCACTGGTTCTACTCAAGTAGCAAAACTGCAAGATATCAAAGAAAAGAAACCGCGATCGCTTCAGTCTTTTCCCGCCAAAGTTTTTCACTGGCTCAACATCATTAGTTTGACGGTGATGCTAATGAGCGGCTTGCAGATCTACAACGCCAATCCTGTGTTTGGTGGACGCGAAGGCTGGCACATTCCCCAATTTTTTCTGCTGGGCGGCTGGCTGGCTGGTGGACGGCACTGGCACTTTGCGGCGATGTGGGTGTTTTTGTTGAACCTGGTGTGGTATGGCATTTACGTGCTGGTCACTCAGCGCTGGCAGCATCGGTTTGTCGGCGGAAATGATCTGAAGGCGCTGCAAATCGGCAAAAATCCTAAGCGCAAGATTTATGCATGGCATCGGATTGTTTACACCTCGGTCATTCCAATCTTGCTGCTGGCGCTGTTTACGGGGCTGGGCATGTATAAACCGGCTCAGTTTCCCTGGATTGTGGAGTGCTTTGGCGATTGGTTTGCCCTGCGGGTGGTGCATTTTGCTTCGGTGCCGCTGGTGATTGGGTTTGCGATCGCTCACTCTCTTTTGTCCCTCAAAGTCGGCGGGGAGCGGCTGGTCAATTCGATGCTGTGGGATGAAATGCTCTAAGAGAAAGAAGAAGAGAGAAGGGAAAAGCGAGAAGAGAAAAGGGAAATACATGGCAGAAGAACTGAATTCGCAAAATCCAATCAATCGACGGAATTTGTTGCGCTTGTCGGGCTATTCGCTGGGTGGGATGTTGGTGAGTGGTTCGGTGTTGACTTTGGCGGAGAGCTTGGCGGGGAAGGCAACTGAGCCGTTGAATCAGAAGGTGGAGGAACTGTTGCTAAAGCCTCAAACTCCGGTGCCAGAGTTTCCGGTGAGTGCGATCGAACCCAATGCACTGATTATCAATACCTACGATTTCACGCCAAATATCAACCTGAATGAGTTTAGGCTGGTCGTGGATGGTGAGGTGAATAATCCGCTGAGTCTGGATCTGCCAACCATTCAAAAGATGTCGAAAAAGTCAATGGTGATTCGGCATGTGTGTGTGGAAGGTTGGGCGGCGATCGTCCAATGGGGCGGTGTGCCGCTGCGAGAGTTAATCCAATTGGCACAGCCGAAGCCCGGTGTGGAGTATGCCTATTTCATTTCTGCCGATCGCTATTACGAAAGTTGGGATCTAGCTTCTTGCCTTCATCCCCAAACCGTTTTGGCATATGAAAAAAATGGCGCACCTTTACCGCTCGACAATGGCGCACCACTGCGGCTTGCATCCCCCATTAAGCTGGGCTACAAGTTGAGCAAATGGGTGGTTCAGGTGACGTTGGTGAGCAAATTGTTACCCCGTCGAGGCTTTTGGGAAGACCAAAGCTACGAATGGTTTGCCGGACTTTAGGGTTGCAGGGTCAGTCGCCATTCGGCAGTTTTTGGAGTCCAGGCAGGAATTGAGGTTTCACCCACCACATAAGGTCCCCAATAGCGACGAGACCCGTCTTGGGCAAAAGCAACCAAAATATCGCCTTTTTTGAGTTTAATTTGGCGATTGGGTAGCGACAGCAACAAGCCTTTTTCGCTGCCTTCACCCGGATCGAAATCCCAGTGGGCAGGGGGTTCATAACCTGTTTGACTTTGATCGGCAGAGTCTTTAACGCCTGGTTTTTTGAGCAAAACGGCAACTCGCACGGGATGATCGGTAGGGTTGCCTACCCGGAGTAATCCTTGAATCGCGATCGCCGTAGAATCTGTTTTGGCGGCTGTAATGTTTTTTGGGGCGATCGTAGGCTTTGTCTGAGCCGATAAAGTTGAAACTGCCCTTGGTTGATTCACTTCATTAGTCACACTTAAGCTTGCTTCTGGTAAAGAATTGCCTTGGGATGTAGGCGACGGCTCAAATAGCCATTGCATCGCACTCCACCCCCCTACAACTGTTAACAACAACACTCCTGCTAAGGTCGCGATCGTAGAAATTCGTCCAACCTTGATATCTCTGATAATTTCTCGCATTGCCCGTCTGCTAACCACGCCACTACTCTAGTAATAACAACTTTTTGATCGTTCGCTCATAGAATTTTGCATCCCCGAAGAATTTATGATGTTTAGGGATGAGAGTTGTTAGGAAGCAGAAAAGTTCCAAATTTAAGCTTTGAGTTTTGTAGCTTTCTCAAATTACTTTTGATTTTTTTGATTTCTTTAGGTTTCTACCTGTTATCCCTTCCTGTTTACGGAAACTTCGCTGTTATTAACTTGCCGCCTCCTATGCAAAATACTCGAATTAATACTCTGTTTGACAATATTGCGGGTGGATTGGATAGCTTCTTTCGCAATCCTTGGCGGCGATTTTCCCTACTACTCATTAGTTTGCTGTTAGGGAACTTCTTGGGAACTGCTGTTTCCACTATTTCAGGGCAAAAAGCAGATTTAGATATCGTGGCATCAGCACTCTTAGTCGCTGCCACAGAAGCCATTAATCGCCTTGCCTACAGCACACCTGTTGCAACCGCGCGATCGCTCCCAGTGCAGGCTCTCAACGCAATTAAACTTGGGTTAATCTATAGTTTGTTTGTGGAAGCCTTCAAGCTAGGTTCCTAACATAGATAGATGTCAGGTGTCCAAGGGCTAAAATTCACCGTCTATTGATCATTCTTCACTTCCTATTCGCCATTTCCCTTCCCTCCTATGACTCCTACTAATTTGTTATCAGCGCCCACTCAAGCCACAGATGTTGCTGCAAAAATCGCGGTGTTGCGATCGCTCTTCGTCGGGCATTCTTTAGATGCCTACCTAATTCCATCGGCAGATGAGCATTTAAATGAATATTTGCCAGAGGTTAAACAGCGGCGCAAGTGGGCAAGCGGCTTTACGGGATCATCTGGCGACTTTTTAGTGGGACATACTCAAGCGTGGGTGTTTGTCGATTCTCGCTATTACGAGCAAGCAGGGTTGGAAGTGGACACCGACTTAATTCAGGTTTCCAAAGTGGGATTGGATGACCACAAAACCCTGGAAGAAGTGGTGGAAGAGTTGGGGCGAGAGGCAAATAAAGCAGGTCAATCCTTTCGGCTGGGCTACGATCCGTTTACGCTTTCCATTAACCAGTTTCGCGATTTTCACAAAAAGGTGGAGTCTTGGGGCGTGGTGCTGGTGCCGATCGCGCTCAACCTAGTGGATCAGGTGCGATCGCAAAATCCCTGGGCAAACGAAATCCTGCCTGCTTACGCTGACTCGCCGTTATTTGCATTGTCGGATGAGCAAACCGGGGAAGCGATCGCCCAAAAGCTGATCCGCACCCGCGAAAAATTGGAAAAGGCAAACGCCCAGATTTTGCCCCTCACCAAACTGGATCAAATTGCGTGGCTGTTTAACTTACGCGGTTGGGATGTATCTTATAATCCGGTGTTCATTGCCTACGCGATCGTCACGGCTGAGCAGGCGTTTCTGTTTACTAACGAACATCGGATTGAACCCGCTTTGCAGCAGCAACTTGCCCACCATTTAACCCTGCTGCCCTATGCCGACTATGTGCCCACTCTGCGATCGCTGCTCACACCCAACAGCCGTGTGTTGATTGATTCCAAGCACACCACCATGGGCACCTACCAAATTTTGCAGGCAACACCGGGACAAAGCCGCTGCAAAATTACGGAAACGGCAAACCCAGTTGAGGAAATGAAGGCGCGTAAAAATGCGATCGAAATCGCCCAGATGCAGCAGGCAAACTTGAAAGCCAGCCGCGCTAAAACTCGCACGATGAAATGGCTATTTGATCAGCTTGAAGCCGGAAATCGCCTGACTGAAGCCGATGTTGCCGCCGCGATCGAGGGCTTTTACCAGGAAGAGGTTGGCTTTCAAGGGTTGAGTTTCAACACGATCGCGGGTAGCGGCAGCAACAGTTCCATCGTTCACTACGGCACCCCCAATCCTGCCAAAGTCTTGCAATCAGGGGAGCTATTACTCCTTGATTCCGGCGCTCAATATGCCGCTGGCACCACGGATGATACCCGCACCTTTGCTATTGGCACTCCTACCTCAGAGCAAATCGATCGCTACACCGAAGTGCTGAAAGCCCACATCAATTGCGCCATGCAGCAGTTTCCTAAAGGCACCACTGGAGCGCAACTCGACGGCATTACGCGATCCTCCCTGTGGCATGAAGGACTCGACTATGGGCACGGCACCGGGCACGGCGTTGGCGCATTCCTCAATGTCCACGAGGGACCCAACGGCATTAGCAAGCGCGTCAGCCAAACCCTGGAACCGGGCATGATCAACAGCATTGAACCGGGCTTCTATCAACCCGGTTGGGGCGGCATTCGGATTGAGAACCTGTATGCGATTCAGCAAGTTCCCAAGCAAGAGAAAGACGGCTCTAACGAAGCCACAACGCCCTGGTATTGCTTCGAGTCTCTCACTTACATTCCCTTCGACAATCGCCTGATCGACCTGACTCGCCTGAGCGATCGCCAACGCCAATGGCTGGAAAACTATTATCGGGCGATCGTTGAAAAACTAACCCCCACCCTCAGCCCCACCGATGCCGACTGGCTCAAACAAACTTGCACCCTCTAACCTCTGAATTTTCTGGGAGCCAAAATGACTGGATTAATCTTGCCAAATCTCAAGAGTCATCAAATGGGACAACTGATAATTAGTATGACTGTGACAAACTGGGTCGATCAGGTGATGAGCGATCGCAAGTTCATTCCGGTTGAAGAAGTCCGCTCTCGCAAATTGGATAATGTGCTAGTTGACACAGGCGCAAAGCTGCTATGCTTGCCAGCCGCCATTATCCAACAGTTGGGACTGGTTCAAGGGGGAGAAGCCAGCGTGGAAACTACCGCAGGCGTAAAAATGGGACGGATTTTTCGTGGAGTCGATCTTTGCATTAGCGATCGCAGCGGCACCTTCGATTGCCTGGAACTCACCGATGTTTCCTATGCCCTACTCGGCGTGATCCCTATGGAGGTTTTGGGACTAGAACCCGACCTCAAAAATCGCCGCCTTCGAGTACTCCCAATGAATGCTGAGCAAACTTATCTGAGTGTGTTGTGATGGAGCATTAGAATCCAGCCTCAATACAAGACCCCAGCAAGCTCAACACGCTCTATCAATTTGATTTTTGATCAATATTGATTTTTGATTATTGACTCAGCAACTCAACTAGCTCTGGCTTCTTATACTTCGTATAGCCAGTCAGCCCTCGTTTCTTCGCCATTGCTTTTAATTCTGCGGCAGTCAAGGTTTCCAAAATGGAAGTGTCCTTGATAACTTCAGGCATTGGTTGTGGCGTGAGGTAAAAAACTTGCTTTAAAGCATCAAGTTTCTTTCCTTTAGTGATTCCACATTTAAGGGCAGTAATTGGCTCAAATGTTTTCCAATACTGACGAGGAGCTTCCTCAATTCGATTAGCAGCAACCGCAAGCTTTACGCTTTTAATTGGACTACCAGGCTGCCCAATTAAATATTCTAAAGTTGCCACGATTTCATCTCTAGATGCTAGTGAAAGATTTACTTTAGGAGTAACTTCACGAGCTAGAATTTTACTGATTTCAGCCGTTGCTTCACTATCATCAGCAATAATGCACCAAATACGCTCTGAACCAGCTTCTTCCGCAACTGCATAGATAAACGAGTTGCCAATTACTTCATATCGACTTTTATCAATTTCTCGGACAATTACTGGAATCCAGTTACGTTCTCCACGTTGATTTAACAAATTTGCACTTGCCTTAATCAAAAATTCTGATGCATCTGTTCCTTCACCTGGTTCGATTTCATCCAGGTACAAATACATGAGATTACCAACATTTGTCGAAGTACTCATTGTAGAAAATATTCCTTTGCAAGATTTAGGTAATATTCATGTGCCGTCTTGTCTCGATATGCAGCCGGAATACGAGAGAATGCTGCGCTAGCAATATTTGCATAGCTGGGCACTTCAAAAATTCTATCGTTCTTAGTAGAACTCGTATATTTCGGATAAAAGTATGGCAAAAGATCAAATCCCTCACTTTTAGCCTTCTTTAAAATATCTTTAATTGCTTGTTTTGCAACTTCTACCTGCTTTAAGGTTGTTTTCTCGCCATTAAAAAAGATAGGCAATGGAATAGGGGCACCATCACCTCTCTCTTTTTGAGCTTCAGGAAGAAACTGTTTAATAGCAAGCGCAGCATTTTCTAGAGAGAAGATATTGTTGTGTTTTGCAGGAATTAAAACAACATCTGCCGCACACACTGCAAGTTGACTAAAAATACGCCAGTTGGGAGGAGAGTCAATCAAAATATAGTCATATTCCGACCTTACAGACTCTAATTTTTGACGAAGAGCTTCCATTGTAAGAATTTGTCGAAGCTTCACTTCATCAATTTCACGGACTAAGCGTTCATCAGCAGGAACAACATCAAAAAACTTAAGATCTTTACCTTTATAAGCAATAGAGTAGGTTTGTACTGAGGAGCGAATGTCTATATCTCTATTGGTTAAAGCATCATAAACCTTTCCATCGCTCAAGGAAATGCCCAGAGAATTTGTTAAATCTTGTTGATTAGGATCAAAATCTATAACTAAAACTTTTTTATGCGCCGCTCGTTCTAGCACGGCTGCAAGATTTACCGTTGTAGTTGTCTTACCTACACCACCTTTATTGTTGTATATAGCTACCGTTAAAGCTCTACTTGGATGCTCAATTTTTTGTCGAATATTCGCGACAATTTCATCAATGTTGTCCAAGTTTATCTCAAGGCAGGGCGTTGCTGGGTAAACGACTTTTCCGTGTTTCCGAAACAATTGAATATGGATAGAGTTCGTAATAATTCCCCATTCAACTGTTTTGGAATTTGGAGCATGTAAGTATCTTTTTAACTGTTTAACAGTTTTTTCATAGCTTGGCGAATCTTCTTTCAAATTAATGTCTCGCCCTTTCAACTCTATTAGCAAGTAAGGATTGGAGCCAGTAATAACAAAAACATCACTTTCTACCGTTTTTCTAACTGCGTAATCTACTGAGCCATCGCCAGTGTTGAATTCCGGATAAACTTCGCCTTGCTCAAAGCCTAATGCTTTGATAAAAGAGGAAGCTATAAATTGATGGCTAACAATCGCTTCTGGGGCGCTAGTTGGAAGACTCTGCAAAGCTCCCTGGAGACTGGTGGATGTCATAAACATTTTGTAAGGGTGCCGCCGCTGGTTACTCTGAGAATTCCCACCAGCGGCTACTTCCTAACTCTTGTTAAAGCTTTCTTTATCCGGAGCTTTACAAAAGCTTGAAATCTACTTCTTGTAAACTTAACAACCAACATCCATGCGGCTAATTAGGTCGCTACGAACCCAACCTTGAGCGCCAGAGGGAAACTGGACAAAGTGCCAAACGTAGCCGTCGTTGGTATTTTTTTGGTTTAGCAGTTGCACCACATCGCCTTGCACTCCGTAATGCGGAGACGTGGCTGAAGTAGATGG